>CAZVCQ010000036.1:0-13592 GCA_964626085.1 uncultured bacterium | reverse complement strand
ACTGTAACCCATGTCCTGATAATAAAGTGTAACCCATGTCCCGTTCGCGCCGGGGTCGTCGGGGGGGTATATCCCCCCGACTTTGGCTAAGAGTATCGCCCGGCTTATCCTCCGGCTTATGGAGGAGCATATACCCCGGCTTCTGGGCGTGCTTATGGGCGGGCTTATGCCTCTGCTAATGGATGAGCCTATGCTCCGGCTTATGGGACAGGCTATGTAGGAACTTCTCGCCCGACTTATGGACGAGCTTCTGCCCCGGACTCTGACGGAGCTTCTCCTCCAGCTTGTGGAGGAGATTCTCGGGGAGATTATCCCTGAGCTTATGGAGGGACTTATGGAGGAGCTTATGCCCCGGCTTATGGACGGGCTTCTAGACCCGCCCGGGGTTTCGGCCAAACCGCGGCCATTGGACCGGCTGTGACTCCTGCCCTCTCACACGCCCGGTGTCTTCCGTCCGTCTGTCCGCCAATCTTCAATCTGCAATCTGAAATCTGCAATGCCATGTCCCCCGTACCAGTTCCCGACCTCCCCCCCGCCCGAAGTCCTGACTGACGCGAATTGACATCCAAGGTCCAGCCGCTACCATCTGCCGATGAGCTTGGCCAGCGCCAAACACCGGCTGCGCACAAGGTCGCCGAGCAGCATTCTCCTTGAATCCAACGTCCTTCTGCCGATCCCACCGACGCCTTTTCCGGATGTGGCCTCGGCCGACACCACATTGCGGAACGCGCTGACATCGCTCGCAGCAGCAGAACCAGACTATTGGTCCTTCAGAGGAAGGGCAGCCCGCGATGCTGGCCACGGGCTGTTTCAGTACCCAGCGATGATGGTACCGCAGATGCTCGGTGCGCTGCTGGAGGCTATCCTGAAGGCCAATCCGCGTGCGAAATCCGTGCTTGACCCGTTCATGGGTTCGGGGACGGTCCTCACAGAAGCGATGCTGCGCGGACTCGACTTCCATGGACAGGACATCAATCCCCTGGCGGTGCTCGTGAGTAGGACAAAATGCGGGACGCTCAATACGGCAGCACTGCGCCCCGCAATCGAGCAAGTCTCATCGTCTGCGGCAAGGGACCTCAATACGCAATGCGAGGCCGACTTCAGGAACTTGGGCAAGTGGTTCCGAGACGCCGTTGCGGCAGACCTTTCGCGTCTCCGCCGGGCGATACGCAAGCAGAACGACCTCCATGTCCGTCGGTTCTTGTGGGTAGCGCTTGCAGAGACCGTGCGCCTCAGCAGCAACTCAAGACTGTCTACGGTCAAGCTCCACATTCGGTCTCTGAAGGACCGGAGGTCGCGCAGAATAGACGTCATGGCGACGTTCTCGCGGGTCGCAGCGGCGAATCTCAAGGAGTTGGAGACTTTCGCAGGTGGTCTGCAAGCAAAGCGCCTGCTGGTAGACGGTTCCTATGGCGGCTCCGTAGCGGTATCCTTTGGCGACACGGCGAAGTTGGTCGGCAAGAGCGACCACCTGCACGACGTCCTGCTGACGTCGCCTCCGTACGGAGATAACGCAACGACCGTCACGTACGGACAGCACGCCTACCTCCCTCTCCAGTGGATAGACCACGCCGACATCGACCCGGCCATGGACGCCGACTACCTGAGGACCACACACGAGATAGACCGCAGGAGTCTGGGTGGGTCGCGAAGGATCGACAAGGAGGCAGTCAAGGAACTTGTGGCGCGGTCGCGCACCTTGCGGGCGACTCTAGCCTCGCTTCCCGAGAAGCCGAAGGACCGACGGGCTAGAGTTATCTCGTTTGTGAGGGACCTTGACTCGACCCTCGACCCAATTCTGTCGGCGCTGAAGCCGGGCGCGCTCATGGTCTGGATAATAGGCAACCGCCACGTGGCACGACAGCGCATCCCGACCGACAGTATTCTGGCCGAGTTGCTGACGAACCGCGGCGCCGTGGAGGTGCATCGTCTGGAGCGGCGAATCGCATCCAAACGAATGGCCCCAAAGAACGCCACCACGGGCACGATGACCAAAGAGACCATTCTCGTGATGCGTCGGAGGCCGAAGAATGCCTGAGAAACAACCTCGGGAGCACTTCGCTATCTCTCCGCTGGTCGTCTACCAATTGGGACGGGAGCTCATTACCGACCAAGTCCAAGCTCTACTGGAGCTAGTCAAGAATGCATATGACGCAGATGCCACTCGAGTGATACTGAAGGTCGTCACAAAGGACAAGTGCCAGGAGGAGGGAACTGCCTTTCCGGACGCAGTTGGCTGCATCGTTGTCGACGACAACGGCTTTGGCATGGACATGGAGACGATAAGACGCGGTTGGTTGACTGTCGCGTTCTCCCCTAAGCGCGAGATGAAGGCCCTCAAGAAGACTACACCGAAAGGCAGGACTCCCGTAGGCGACAAAGGCCTCGGCAGACTCGGCGCACAACGACTTGGCCGGAATCTCGAGATATTCACCGTGCCCGCCGGAAGCACTGTTGAACATCATGTAGCCTTCTCTTGGGATGATTTCGCGACCGAGTCTTCACTGAGCGACGTCAGGATCATAGCGGAGGAACGCCCGGCGTCGCGCACCCGTGGGTCGCGAATAGTCATCTCTGGCCTGAATGAACACCAGGACATCACCGCCAGGCATGTCGAGGCCGAGCTCTCCAAGCTCATATCACCATCATCCCCCCCGCCCGGATTCCGCTTCGCGGGTGAAGTCGATGGGGAGCAGCTGGAGATACTGAATCTGTCGAACAAGCTGCGAGAGGCCGCTCAAGTCCGCTACAAGTTCGAGTTCGACGGTGCGAGGCTGAAGATAGAAGGCGTGGTCAAAATGGCCTTCCTGAAGCCGCCTGCCGGCAAGAAGCAGAGACTATTCTCAGTCCGCATCGAGAAGGACGACGGCAAGGAATTCGCAGGTTACCTGATGTCCAGGCCAAGCGCGGAGTCATGGGGCGTCCATGCCGCGCGGAAGGAAGGCTGGTTCCTTGCGTGTGACTACTCCGAACAACTTGAGGAACTGGGCGGTCCCAGCCAGTCTGGACGGGAAACCGCGAATCCCGGCCCATTTTCAGGCGAACTCAGTAGCTTCTCATTGACTCGAGGTGCATTCGAGGGGCAGCACGCCTTTGACTTGCTTAGCGAGTACAAGAAAGTGGTGAAGGAGTTCAGCGGTGTACGTATGTTCCGTGATGGTTTCGGAGTACGCGTTGACGAAGACTACCTAGATTTCGGAAAGCAATGGACCTCCGGGAGTTCGTACTACGGACTTAAGCCCGGCTCAACAATAGGGAGCATTGCGATTAGCGCACGAGATAACCCTCAGCTCGTCGAGACGACCAACCGTGAGGGTTTTGTCGATACGCCACACTACCGTAGTTTCGAGCTGCTCTTGAGACGACTCAGGTGGTTCACCGATCAGTTTCAGGATTTCGCCCGACGAGGAGTGAACGCTTTCCTTTCTGACAAGCAGTCTGAGTCGCTGGACGTACCGACCGATGTTACCCCGGAGGACGTCGGTGAGCGGATGCATCGCGCGCTGGAGGACGTGTCCGAAGTGCGGGACGGTCTTGCCAGCATGCGGGATGACCTTCGACGCGAGCTGAAATCGTTGGACAAGGCTATTGGCGAGCTTAACGCCGAACCGACCGCTCGGCTTAGAAAGAGACTAGATGACACGGCCGAAGCCACCACTGCCAAGGCAAACGAGCTCTCGGACCGGCTGGCCATCATCGCAGCCAAAGCGCAGCTGGGGACTATCCTGCATGACAGAATCAAGGCAATCCGAGACCAGCAGTCGCTTCTCCTCGAAGCTGCCGGCCTGGGTTTGATAGCAGAAGCCTTGTCCCACGAAACCCAGAATGTTGCGGATAGGCTGGCTGAGAAGTCCAGGCTCGTACGGAGGCACCTCAAAGCTAAGGGAATCCAAGACATCGCGATCGACACCTTTGTAGAGCATGTAAACACGAGCGTTAACGCCCTCCGCAAGCAAATGGCTCACCTCGCTCCCTCCTTAAGGGTTGTTCGCGAGAAGAAGGACGTGCTCAGGATGGGTGACTTCGCCACCGAGATGGCCAAGGATCACAGTGCGAGGTTGCTCGATACAGGCGTGACAGTCGATGTGGTGGTAGCCAATCGCGGCGACTTCACCGTCAGGTTCAACCGAGGCAAGCTGATGCAGATCGTGGACAACCTAATCATCAACAGCACCTATTGGCTTAAGGAAGACATCCGCCTTGGGCGAACGAAGACCGGCACCATCACCCTGGCTGTGGATCGGCCCTTTCTGCGGGTCTGCGACACCGGGCGTGGTATTGCGCCATCGGTGGAACGTAACCTTTTCGAGCCATTCATAACAACCAAACCGCGTGGCGAGGGCCGTGGTCTGGGTCTATTCATCGCCCGGCAACTGCTGGACACAGAAGGCTGCGCGATTGCGCTCGCAGGAGAACGGAACAAGAAGGGGCGTCTCTACACATTCGAGATAGACCTAGGTGGAGCCCTCGGTGAGTAGAGCGCAGGCCGTGCGTGAGGCGGCCGATGCTTCGAGGGCAATACTGGAGCTGCTCAACATAGAGAGAGTTGTTTGCGTCGATGATGAGTACTCCAGACAGCATGTTGACGAGTTGATAGCTGCCTGCGGCGACCCGAATGACGATGCCATCAAGCGCATGCGGTCCTTCAGCTCCCTGCAATCCGACACCGAGCCAGAAGCCCGACGACAGCTAGCGAGGAGCATTCTGACGCCGATGGAGACGGATCAGCAGGAGGCGCTCTACAGCGAGTATCGCGACAAGAAACAGGATCGAAAAGAGGACCTGCAGTACGCCAGTCTCCTGGGCGAAGTCCTGGGGTCAGTCGCATTCAGAGGGGTCTCACTCGCCGACTGGAAGTCCAGAAAGACCGAGTACCTTCGTACGGAAAGAGGCAGGCGGGTAGCTGTCATCTTCGATTTGGACATGTCCGGGGAGGCGGGCGGGCGTGATGACGAAGGTATTCATCTGGTCAGGGACCTCCTCTTGAACGGCGAGAATGACAACACGCTATGCGGCATTCTGTCTCACCACGTCAAGCCTGGGGATGAGTACGACACGTGGCTGAGCTTCTCGACCACACACGGGCTCAACCCGGAGCGCTTTGTCGTCATGTCCAAGTGCGACAGCACCCAGGAACCGCTGCACGTTCCGAGAGCGCTGAAGCTCGTGGCACTAGAACCGGGCTGCCGCAAGCTGGCGCTGGCTGCTGCCGCAGTGCTGACTAGCGCCGCCGGAGGAGCCGTGGATACTATCAGCAAGCTGAACCCTTACGTATTCGAGGACATCGTCTTCCGAGCCAGCGCAGACGAGGGTTCGTGGGAGCCCGACACCCTGTTCCGAGTGTACGGCGTCATCCATCGTAAATCGGCCCTGGACAAAGCGCGGACCGACAACAACCTACTCGAGGCGACCAAAGACCTCAGACGCCTAGCTCCCATCGCGGCCGGATTGCCCCATCCCCTGCAGACCAAGTCGCGAGAGATCCTAATGAGTGAGTGCTACGATGAGTCTGATGTCATCAACCAGCTCAATCTGCCTCCGGACGTTGGCGACATCTATCAGATATCCCGCGCAGTTGCCGAACCGCTGCAGATGGTGCTGCTGAATCAACCCTGCGACACTGCGGTACGCAGTTCTGGAGAGAGGGAATCGGAGCTAAAGTTCGCCACTTTGGCCGCCTTGGAGATGCGGACAAAGCCTGTGCGCTCTTCCGGCTTCTGCGAGATGCTCCACTACTCCACCGACCCGAACCAGCGCTGGCACGCGTCGTTCAAGACAATCTCTCAGATTCCCATCTGGATGCTTGACATGTGCACGTATAACAACGATGGGATCGCGGCGCTCGACTTCACGCTTGAGAATTGCCCTGCTGTCGTTGCTGAAGGATGGAAGCTGCGCTACAAAGCAGTGCGCGCGGAGGCGCAAGAGTTCGTGAGCGCAATCGCTGCGCTGCAGACAGGTGGTGCCGATCATGCTTCACCAGAGATCATCAACTTGATCGATAGACTCGGTTTGCCCGCGATGGATGTGACTCTCCCTGCGACAGGTGCGAATCGGCTCGTCCTTGGCCTCCGGAGGATGCGCCGATACTGCAGACCGTGGTCACTGGCGATGCTTCAGAGCTACTCCGCCCACCTCGACAGGCCACCTCTCCCACACGACCTGGGCACGCCGCCCGGAGAGTAAGCCGGGATTCCGGGAACACGGCCGAACTAGGGACAGGCACCCGATTTCGGGAAGCTTCGGGACATCTTGGCAGATTCCGCCCGCCCATCCGCGTCGTACATCGTACGCTCGTACATCGTTGATGGCCTCTGCGGCCCCTGTCGGACAGTGCGTGCTTCAGACTTCGGGAGGGACTAGGGACAGGCACCTAGTTTCGGGAAGCTCCGGGACATCCAACCCAGAGGCATTGCAGATTGTAGATTGCAGATTGCAGATTGATGATTGCAGATTGCGGACGGGGTCTCCACTGTCGTCAGCAACTGCATTCTAGATTGCAGATTCTAGATTGGCCGAGTGCGAGGGCTCCGGCGCGGCATGGCCCGGCAGGCCTGCGGCCTAGCGCCGGACAATCAGCTTGTGTGCCGGTTGGTCCTGAGCCGGACGCACGAAGTAGACGCCTTCGGCCAGACGGCTGACGTCGTTGGGGCCGGGGTTGAGCAGGCGCACTTGCCTGCCGGCTGCATCCACCATCCAGGCACTCCTTTCTCCCAGCAGACGAAGAACCGAGGACGCCACGGTCGGGACGACCAACGGCCGGGCGCGCGCCGGCCCGGTCACTTGCTCAGCCAGACCGGTCTCGATCCGGTTGGTCTTGTAGAAAACCTCTTCCTGTGACCCGAACCGCTGGTCCCAGAACAGCAGATGCACATAGCCGTCTTGGTCCAGCACCGGCTTGCCAGTGCCGGTCGCCACGTCGTACCACGTCAGCATCGTCGAGTCGGTCCATTGTCCGGAGCCCGGGTCATAGCGCCGGTAGGTCAATGCCCAGATGTCCTGGTTCCCGACATGGGTCAGGTGCCGTTCGCCCGTCAGCTTGTTGACCCCGACCATCGGCCTGGGCGCCCCGGCCCAGGAATAGAAGTGGGTCACCGGTCCCCAGGTCATCGTGGACCGGTCCCAGATCCGGTAGTGGATCCGCAGCTCCGGCCCGCCGCCGGTGTACACCAGATGGATGTTGCCGCCGGAGTCGGAGTCCACGTCCGGCTGGATGGCCTCGTACCCGTGAAAGGTGACCCGCTCGGGAGTTGACCAGGAGTCACCGTTGTGGAACCGGTGCCAGAGTTGCTGGGTATCGCTGCGCGAGTCCTGCCACAGGACGTGCACCCAGCCGTCATCGGTCGCATGGATGCAATAGTACCCGGTTGGTACTGCCCCGGCCCCGGTCACGACCGCCGGTGCGGTCCAGCCCGAACCGATGTTGTAGCAGTAGACGATTGCCGGCGGGACCTCACGCTCCCTGAGCCAGAACGCGAACACCGTGTCGCCGGCAACGAGGACCTGGGGCCGGCCCGAATACCCGAGCGAATCATGGTTCGTCAATCGCTCTTCCGCGTCCCAGTCACCGGTCACGCCATCGCGCCTTCGGTAGCCGACGTCGAAGTAGGTGTAGGGTCCACCCCAGCGTCGCATGAATACCACGTGTGCGCTGTTGTCCGGACCAACCGCGATGTCGGGCGTGTTGTGCACCGTGTCGAGACTGCCGACCGAGAACAGCTCGCTCCAGCCGGTCGAGTCCTTGCACCGGTAGTGGATCTCATCGTACCCGCCCAGCCGGCGGTTGTCCTTCCACACCGCATGCAGCCGGCCGAGACTGTCGATCGCGAGCGCCGGGTCGCGCGACTCCTGTGCGTCGTTGAGGCTCAGGAGCGTATCCGAAGTCCAGCCCGGCGGCGAATCGACCGGCGTCGAAGCAAACAGCAGCAGGAATAGCAGTGCCATGTCGTCTCCTATCTGTTCTCCATAGTTATAGCCGGCAGTCCTGCCCTGTCAACACCTGGGACCATCCCGGGGACCTGGCTGTGCTGTTGACCATTTGACACGCTCGCCCGCGAGTTCTAGAATCCACCCATGCGCGAGCCGAACCAAACCGGACGGAAGAAGGAACACGGCCCGAGGTCCCGCCCCACCTTCGTCGCTGTCGTCTTCGTTGCCTTCGCTGTTGCCTTAGTCGCCTGCATTGCTTCGATGACACGCATGGTCGTTACGCCCGACGGCGTGGAGTACTTTGCCACGGCGAGCAGTCTGGTGCACGGCAAAGGCTTCACCACCGGCCTGGATAAACCGGCGACGACGTGGATGCCGTTGTATCCGATACTGCTGGCCGGCGCGATGGCCCTGGTGCATGGCATGACGGCTGCGGCAGTGGCGGTGAATCTTCTGGCCATAGCGGCAATCTTCGTCGTGACGTGGCTGTTGGTGCGCAAGTGGCGCGGCCGGGTGGACTGGTTCACGTGGTTCGTGGCCGGCGCAACGGCGTTATCTCCGGCAGTCCTCATACAAGCCATGTTTGCGTTGTCCGAGGTGGCCTTCGCAGCGCTGGTATTGCTGCTGATATATGCGGCGACCAAGGCTGAGACCGACAATCGATGGCTCTGGGGCGTTGCCGTGGCCGGCGTGGCCGTGGCCCTGACGCGACATATCGGTATCTTCGCGCTTACCGGTGTGGCCGTGGCGTGGCGCACCAGGAGATACTGGCAGGCACTGCTGCCGGGCGCGGCAGCCACAGGGCTGTGGATGCTCCTGGCAGGTAAGGGCGACCAACTATCGGGCTTCAGTCTTCAGCGCGGCCTGGATAGTGTCTGGCGTTCTCTCTCCGGTGCGGCGGGGATGCTTGGCGGCTGGCCGATGTTGGGGTTCGTAGTAGTGGCGTTGGTCTACTGGAGGAAGCTGCGGGAAGTACCGAACCGGACGCCGCTGGCGGCACTGACGTTCCTGCTGCTCACCGGCCTCGGCGGTTTCTTCTACGTCGCCGGCGACCTGGAAGGGCGGATGCAGCTTGCGGCCCACGTGCTGCTGGTGCCGTGCCTGTTAGCCATCACGGCGGTAGTGCTGGCCAATCGCCCTTTCCGCTGGGCGGTCTATGCCGGTTTCGCTGCGTTCATTGTGATCTCAGCGGCATCGCTCTGGAATCCGCACGTTTTCGGCACCGGTGGAATGAGCTTCAACACCCCTCAGTGGCGCAACCGCAAGGCCCTGGCGTTGATTGAGCAAACGCCGGCCACCACGGACATCTACACCAACGCGCCGGATGGCGTATGGTTCGCCACCGGCCACGTAGCCTACCCGCTGCCACGTACGGACGGGAGGTGCAAGCCGAAGCCACACGAAGACAAGGGTGGGCTTGTCGTCTATTTCAAGGGACTGAACCGCCCAGGCTACGTGCCGCCCGAATTCTACAACAGCCGGGTGCTGCTTGATTCAGCCGGCAAACCTATGATCGATAACACCGATGAGGCGCTGGTGGTGCATGTCCGGAAGGCTCAATGAGGTCAGAGCACAGAAAGCCAAAGCCTCGCATCGGCCTAGGGTCACGGGGACCAGATACTCAATCCCGCCCGCCCGTTTGATACGCCACGCGCCTCTGGGACGAGGTTCCAGTGAGGCGCGTTCGCGCCCAACGTAATAGTCCAGTTCCCAAGGGAGGCCCGTTCGATTCGCTTCGCTCCCTCAGGGCGACCCGCCGTCGGTTTGCAGGTTGTAGCGAGCCCCAACATCTGGCTTGGCCGTCAGTGTCAGCCGCCAGCTGTCAGCCATCCCCCCCCACCGCTTTGACGTCCTGAACAATAGAGAAGAAGCCGGCCATCAGCCGGCTGTCAGGAATCGGACCGGCGTGCCCTTACTTCACTCCGGCCGCTTCTGGCGTATCTGGTCGACGCGCTCGAGCAGGTCGGCGATGACTCCGTCGTCCCTGCCGGCGTCCTCCAGCAGCTCGACCAGCCGCTTCCGACCCAGCTTGTCGTCACACCCGGCCAGCCCGGTCAGTGTCTGGCGCGGGCCGTCCGCCACTCCCATGTTCAGTTGGATGGTCAGGGCCTCCGCGAGTTTCGGCACGGCCTTCTCGTGCTCGCTCCGGTCGGTCAGAATGAGCCCGATGTTGCCCAGGTCGGTCGCGACGCCCAGCAGGTGCCCGAGTTCGCGGGCAACCGCCAGCGCTCCGTTCTCGTACCTGAGCGCCTCGTCGAGTCTGCCCTTGTCGCGGTAGATGCTGCCGATGTTGCCCAGGTTGCTCGCTACGCCCCACAAGTCTCCGCTGTCGCGTGATATCGCCAGCGCCTCCTCGTGATGCCCGAGCGCCTTGTCGAGTTCGCCCTTGTCGTGGTAGATGCTCCCGACGTTGCCCAGGTGAGTCGCCACGCCCCAATGGTCCCCGATGTCTCGTGATATCGCCAGCGCTTCCTCGTAGTACTTGAGCGCCTGGCCGAGGTCACCCTTGTCGTGGAGGACGTTCCCGGCGTAGCCGAGGTGAATCGCCACGGCCCACTGGTCGCCGATGTTGCGGGCTATCGCCAGCGCCTCCTCGAGGTGATCGAGCGCACGGTCGAGTTCCCCATTGTCGTGGCGTATGAGCCCGAGGTTGCCGAGTGCCCGGGCTTTCCCCCGTTTGTCCCCGAACTTCGTTGCCAGTCGGGCCGATTCCTCAAAGCGCCTGAGCGCTTCGATGGGACGGCCCTGAGTGTAGTGGCAAATCCCAATCAGGTTGAGGAGCGCAACCAGCCTGACCCCCTTCGTCTCCTTCTCCGCTTTCTCGAAGTACTCGATTGCCTGGTTCCACCGGCATGCACCCATCGCGGCGAAGCCGAGTTCGAACGGCTGCCTAATCGCGGCCTTTGATGCAAAAAGCCGGCCGAGGTACTCGGTCATGTGTCCCGGGCGACGGCGCACGACGTCCGGCCTTGTTCTGGTCATCTCCGCCTACCGCCGGGTCGTACTGGACATGCGGGGAAAACGGGGAAAGCCGGTAATGGCAACTCCGAACGCAACGGGTAAGACTGCCCTGGTGACCGCCGCGTTAGAGCCGTGCCTCGGGACACGTGCAATCATGAAAGTCAGTTTAGCTTCCCTTGGCCGTCAGTCAACTCCGGAAAGCCCGGGGCGCGGACGTGTGGCCGCTTACGGGCGAGCTTGATAGGGAAGCAGGTTTGCAGCAGCATATGGGCATGATTCCCGCTATCGTTGAGGCTGGGCCGAGAACATGATCTGGCATTACCAGTGTCCGCAGTGCCGGCGCGCGCGTGAGGTGCCATGGGACAGCATCAGTCAGGAAGTCGTATGCCCGGACTGCAAGGCCGCGCACTACGCGCCGACCCCGGGTGAGGAACATACTGCTGCCTACGTCGGAGGGGAACGCTGGCCGCAGGAGATGGAGGACGAGGTCGTCGCCCTGCGTGGCAGTGCCTGCGCAGTACCCGGGTGCTATCGTGAGCACGCGGCCCTCGTTCCGCGGGTGCCGTTCGCCGGGGGCGGCAGGCTGTCGGTGGACAACCTGGCACCGGCGTGCGCGCAACACGCCGCCGAGCGGGGTACAGGAGATTATGACGAATGGCTGGCCCGGTTCGCCAGGAAGGAACCCGGAATCACCGCATCCGACATAGAGATCACCGCGACTTCCCAGGACGTGATGCCGGTCCAGACATTCGGCCAGGTACGCGGTATCCAGCCGGTTGCCGGGCAGGTTTCACTGCCCGGGCCGTTCCCGGCCGGGACGCGCCTGGTGTTCGTCGCGCCGTTTGTCCCCGGTCCGGCCACTCGGCTGGTGTTGTACTACGAATGGAAACTCGGGCCGGGCGAATCCGGCCGGGTGGTCCTGGGCACCTGGTTCCGAGGCGACCGACCGGATTTCTCCAACGGTATCGGTGGCTCAAAGGGTTTCGCGACCAACGAACACCGGGCCGCTACCGAACAGGAGAGCTCGGCCCTGCTCGAGATTATCCTGTCCGAGCCCAGGGACGAAGTGTGGGTCGCGGCCGTCTGGGTGGAAACCAAGCACGAGCACCAGGTCATCACGAGCTACTACCTGGCCGCGACAGTTGACGAACCGGAGAGCAAGGCAATCTAGCCGCGGCCAAAGGCCGCGAGTCTGCAGTGTCCAGTTTGCAGGTTGCAGTCATCGATCACCCCACTTCTGGCTTCCAGTGTCTGACAGTTAGCCGAGTTCTGCTCGATTCGCCGGTGAATCTCCTCCGTCTGCGACTGTCCTTGAATCTGCGTCCATCGGTGTCAATCCGTGGTTGGTCCGCCCCGACGGGTCTGAAACGAACGGGGCGGCCTTACGGCCGCCCCGTGTCGGGCAGGGGTGGAGGCGTTACCCCGGTTCGGAAAAGTACGAAGGTCTGAGGGCTAAGTCACAATGACGAAGTCAGGAGGCCGGAATCGCACTCGGCCCTTTGTCATTCACCCTTTCCACTTTGGACTTTCCCCAAGCTAGTCGATCTGCCGGCGGATGAAGGTCGGTATGTCGAGGTTGTTCCGGTCAATCGCCAGCCTTCCTTCCTTGCCGGCCGTCCGCTTCACGGATGGGAAGAACTCCATTTCCGCCAGCAGGTCGGAAACTTCGTCGACCTTGGGCAGCGGGTCGGAGAGGCCGGTGGCGATCATGGTAACCTTCATGTAGTCGTGCAGGTTCTTGTTGCGGGCCGCACCCATCCGGACGTCGGCCTGGCCGTTGGTGGCGTGGAAGACCGTGGTCGCCGCCTCGTCGACTTCTTTCAGCGTCATCGTGTCGTCGCCCGAGATGTTGAGCAGGACCTTCCGCGCGCTCTCGACCATCACGTCCTCAATCAGCGGTGACTGCAGGGCACGATGGGCGGCTTCCGATGCCCGGCCCGGACCCGACGCGATGCCGACCGACATCACCGCGCCGCCGCGTTCCGACATCACCGCCCGGACGTCGGCGAAGTCGATGTTGATGAGCTGCTTGGTGATGACGACTTCCGATATGCCGCGCACCGCGTTGAGCAGCACGTCGTCGGCCAGCCGGAAAGCCTCGAAGCACGGCTTCTCGCCGTATTCGGACAGGACCCGCTCGTTCGGCAGCACGATAAGCGTGTCCACGTGCGGCCGCAGGGCCATGACGCCGCTCGACGCCCGCTGCTCGCGCAGCCTGCCTTCGAACTGAAACGGCTTGGTGACCGCGGCCACGACGAGCGCGCCGTTCCGCTTCGCGACTTCGGCCACCACCGGCGCGGCGCCGGTACCGGTGCCGCCGCCCTCGCCGGCCGCGACAAACACCATGTCGAAACCGGACAGGGCATCGCGGAGCGGCGTGCCGGGAGGCATCCCAAGGCATCGCACAATCTCTTCCCTGAAATTTTTTGCCATTTCATCAAATATCATGGGGGCTGCGTTCCTTTTATGCAAAAGGGCGGCCATGCTCCTCACATACTCTCCCCTCCTGCGGCGGTCCCTGTCCGGGGATTTTTCCTCCCGCGGCTTTCCGAACCGGTACCCCATGCCGAAAAGGACCAGCAGCACACCGAGGATCGCCTGCATGACACCCCAGCCTATCGGCGTTTGTATCAACACGCCGAGCATGGTATCCCGTGCCTGGAGCCCGTGATGGTACTCGTCAAACAGGACGCGGTCGAACT
>CAZVCQ010000035.1:0-13625 GCA_964626085.1 uncultured bacterium | reverse complement strand
GCGCCGCTCCCAGCATGGCGGTCAGCAGCAGCAGTCCCTTCATGTTCCTTCCTCCTTTCGGTCTCGACTTCGTCATTTCCCCTTCGGACTTTCCACTTTCCTCGATCTAGTGGCCTTCATACATCTTCTCGAATTCGTTGCTGTACCGGGCGATTACCTGGGGCCGCTTGGTCTTGAGGCTCGGGGTCAGGAGTCCGTTCTCGACCGTGAACGGGTCCGGGATGAGTTTGAACCGGTGGACCTGCTCGTACTGGGCGAATCCCGCGAGCGCCTTCTTGATTTCCCCGCCATACAGCTTGAGCACTTCGGGATGGTCGAATACGTCGGTGTGGCGCTCGAACGCGATGCCACGCTCCCGGGCGAAGGCTTCAAGGGCAACCCGGCTCGGGACGATCAGCGCGCAGAGGAACGGCCGGCGGTCGCCGTGGACCAGGACCTGCTCAACGTACTTGGAGTTGGCCACGGCCAGTTCGATCGGTGCGGGCGGGATGTTCTTGCCGTAGGAGTTGATGATGAGTTCCTTGATGCGGCCGGTGATGATGAGGTTGCCTTCGTCGTCGAACTTGCCCTGGTCGCCGCTGTGGAACCAGCCCTCGGTGTCGATGACCTCGGCAGTTTCCTTGGGTTTGTTCAGGTACCCTTTCATCAAGTTGGGGCCGCGCACGAGGATTTCGTCGTTCGGCCCGATGCGCACTTCCACGCCGGCCAGGGGCTTGCCGACCGTACCGACTCGCTCCTGGCCAGGGATTGCGACACAGACCGCGGGCGAGCACTCGGTCAGGCCATAGCCTTCCAGGAGGTTGAACCCGAGGTTGCGGATAGTGTGGGCCAGTTTTCGGTCGAGAGGAGCGCTGCTTGAGACCATCAGCCGGAGCCGGCCCCCGGCCAACCGCTTCAGCTTGTCCACGACCAACTTGCCCAGCAGCCAGTGCTTGAACCCGAGCCATAGGGAAATCGGTCGGTTTGCTGTCTTGCGCATAGCGTAGCGGCGGTAGGTGCGCAGGGTCGATACCATCAGCAACCGGTTGAGTGCCGGCCCGGTGAGGACTTTGTCCTGTACGACGTTGTAGACCTTCTCGAGCACGCGCGGCAGTACAATCATCACGGTCGGCCGGGCGAGCTGGACGTCTTCGCGGATGGTCTGGACCGATTCAGCATAAGCAATCGCGCCGCCCGCCATCAGCATGCAGTAGTACCCGCAGGTGCGCTCGAACATGTGGCAGAGGGGCAGGAATGAAACCAGCACGTCGTTTTCGTTAATGTTGAACAGGGGAATCGCGGCATGGACGTTGGAGAGGACGTTGCGATGCGTGAGCATGGCGCCCTTGGGCTCGCCGGTGGTGCCGGAGGTGTAGCAGACCGTGAACAGGTCGTCTGGCTTGGGCTGGTGCGGTTCGGCGAGCTTCGGGTTCCGCTGCAGGGCCGCGGCACCGGTTCTGCGCAGTTCTTCGAAGCAGAGGAGCTGCTTGCCGGCCTGGCTCTGGCACTCCGTGCCGTAGATCGTCACCACGTCCCGGAGCGGCGGAACCTCGGGCAGAATCCGGGTGATGTTGGCGAAGAGTTCCGGGCTTTCGACAACCAGGTGCGTGACCCCGGCGTCGTTCAGGATGTAGCGAATTGCGTCCGCGCCGAGCGTGTGGTAGACTGGAATCAGCACCGCCCCGAGCTTGGCAACGGCCAGGTCGGTGGCAACCCATTCCGGCCGATTGTAGGAGTAGATACCTACTTTGTCGCCGGGTTTGATCCCGCGTTCGGCCAGACCCGCGGCCAGCGCGTCAACGGTTTCCGAGAGTTCGGCGTAGGTGATACCCTCGTATTTCCCCTTGACCTTGCGCATTAAGGCGGACCGGTCCGCGAATTTCCTCGCGATTTCGGCAAAACAGGCGTAGACGGTATCAGCCATGGAAACCTCCTTCAGGAATGACCAAGCTCCAAGGGGAAATGGCAAAGTGCCAGGTGGAAATGACGAAGTCCGATTCCCCGATTCGGAATTCCGGCTGTCATTTCTCATTTCCCCTTGGTCATTGGTCGCTCTTCCTTAGATGATATGCAGCTCTTTGTCCACTAGTGTGAACTTCTCGACGGCACGGAGCAACTGCTCTTCGGTGTGCGTGGCCATCAGGCTGATGCGGATTATCGCCTGGCCGGGTGGCACCGCCGGGAACACGACCGGGTTGGCGAACACGCCTTCCTGTTCCAGCCGCCCTGCGGCCTGGTAGGCCCGGTCGTCGTCGCCGACGGCAATCGGCAGGATCGGTGTGCCGTGGTCGTGGACGGAGAAACCGGCCGCCTTCAGTTCGCGGCCCATCAGCCGGGCGTTGGCGCGCAGCCGTTCGACCCGCTCCGGTTCGGACTTGAGGATGTCGAGCGCGGCGATGACCGTGGCGGCGGCCGGCGGCGGCAGGCTGGCCGAGAAGACCGACTGCCGGGCGTTGTAACGGAGGAATTCCGCGACGGCGTGCGGCCCGCCGGTGAATCCGCCGATTGCGGCGAGCGACTTGGAGAGCGTACCGGACGTGATATCGACCTTGCCTTCCATCTCGAAGTGCTCGGCCGTGCCTCGTCCGGTCCGGCCAAGGACCCCGGTTGCGTGAGCGTCATCCACCATCAGCCGGCAGTCGTAGGCTTCGGCCAGCCGGCGGAGACCGGGCAGGTCGCAGATGTCGCCTTCCATCGAGAACACGCCGTCGGTGACAATCAGCCTGGCGGCCCGGGCCGGCGTCTCCTTGAGCTTCGCTTCGAGGTCGGCCACGTCGTTGTGGCGGTAGACCGTGGTGGTGGCCTCGGACCGGCGGCAGCCGTCGATGATTGAGGCGTGGTTCAGCTCGTCGGAGAAGATGTAGTCGTTCGCGCCGGCCAGAGTGCTGACAGTCGCCGAAAGAGCCATGAAACCGGTCGAGAACGTGACTACCCCTTCGACGCCCTTGAAGCCGGCCAGTTCCCGTTCCATCTCGAGGTGGAGCGGCGTGGTTCCGGTCAGCAGCCTCGACCCGGCCGTGCCGGTGCCGTATTCCGCGATGGCGGCGGCTGCTGCGGCTTTTACCTTCGGGTGTTCGGTCAGGCCGAGGTAGTTGTTCGAGCCGAGGTTGATGAGTTCCCGGCCATCGCGAGTCGTGAGCGGGGCCGCAGCCGGCGTGATGGCGCGTGAGTAGAAGAAGCGGTTGCGGGCCCGGGCGGCCTGGAGCGCGAGGTCAAACTGACGGCACTTGTCGAAAAGGTCCAATATGCCTCCGTTTACGGCTTGCCGGCCATGCGCTCGATTATAGCCCTGCCCTTTGGCAAGGCAAGCGATGGAATGGGACTGGCTGTCGGGCGGGAAGTTACAGCAGTGGGCTCTTCCCGAAAGGTCTGCCCCGAGCGTCCTTGACACCGCCTTGACGGGAGTTATTATTGGCCGCCTGCGATGATGCAGGTGAAGTCCTAGAGGAACGGAGGCTCCTCGGCCTTGCCGCGGATGGGCCTGTGTGATTTCTCGTCGCACCTTTTCGCAGGTGAGGCCGCGAGGCCTGAGTTATGTCCGCAAGGCAACGTAAGGAGGAGTACCGATGCGCAAGTTGGTGGTTCTGTGCCTTGCCGTGGGGCTCGCAGGGGCGAGCAACTTCTATATCTTCTACAAGCAGGTCGGAGCCGACCCGAACTGCCCGGCGCTCTCGATTGACGCTTTCGACAACGCGCCCTCGCACCGCAAGTGGGCGATGGACAGCGCCGGTGATTTCTCCGAGGACAAGACCAGAGGCGACTGGCTGATTCGGGCGGTGCTCGATTGGGCCCCGCAGGACACGAACGCCGCGGCCGTCTGGTTCGGGACGAACATGCCCGTGGATACGGTGCCCAACATCAACTTCAGTATTCGGGCCTGGGTCAGGAACATGGGCAACGACCCGTTGCCCCGCGGTACGCCGGTGCGGCTCTCGATCTCCGGCCCGAGCAGCTACACCTACGACGACACGGCGGCAACGGTGGCCGTGCTCAACCACGGCGCGACCTCGATGGTCAGCTTCACGCCGGCCTGGCACATCCCGGACGTGGCGGGCGAGTACAACATCAAAGTCTGGACCGAGGCGGCGGGCGAGATGTGGCCGGCCGACGACACCATCGCCTACGACTTGAGCTGCTTGAAGTGGATACAGTACCACACCGATGCCAACCTGCACTGGCTGACCTGGGCGGCTCCGGAGCGAGCGGTGAAGTTCAGCCCGGCCGATTTCTCCCTGGACTACCCGGTCGCGATATTGCGCGTGCGGGCCAGCTTCTACGAGCATGATACGATCCCTTGGCCTGACTCGTCGTTCACGTTCAAGATCTACGGCGGCGACGGGCAGACTCTGCTTCTTGAGAGCGATACCTTGGAGGCGATACCGGGCAGGCCGGGCCCGTACGTGGCCAGCGACCTCGACTTCGGGGTCGCGATGATCGACTCAGGCAGCTTCTACGTGGCGGTAAGGCCGGTGAGCTCGACCGGGCATCCAGCGAGTTGCGGCGACAGCTCGGCCGGCGGCCGCAGTTACTACGGAAGCCCGGGTTCCTGGTACTTGTGGGACCCCGACACGTCGCAGTCGGTGGGCGGTGAACTCTTCATTTCGGCCGTGGCGCAGGGCAGCGGCGGTCAGGTAAGCAGCCGCCAGCGGATGGGGCGGGTTGAGAATTTGCGTTGCGCGACCCCGGGCCCACCCGCTGCCATGCAGGGCAACTCTGACGTGGCGAGAATCGAGCAGGGGGTCGTGCCGGGCGAGGATCAGCACCATACGGTTCCCGACCCGAGCCCCGAAGTCTCCCCGTTCTCGCCGATGCTGTTCCCAAATGTAGCTGACACGCTGAGGTACGACAACGGCCTCCCGGCGAGAGCCTGGTATGAGGATGTCGCCGGCGGCGGCAGGGGAGTCAAGTTCATCAGCCCGGCCGACAGCGTGACACTCGCAGGGGCGCTGGTACACATCTACTCCGACTTGCCCGACCCTGGCGACACCTGGGCCTCGCTCAGGGTGTATGCCGACGACGGCATCGACGGCGCGCCCGGCACCGAGCTCTACGCGGTCGACTCGTTTAGAATCACGAGGGGAGCGTGGAATTTCATCCCGCTCGCGCCCGTAGCCGTGGAAGAGGGGTTCGTGCCGGGGTTGAGCGGCCCGAGCCTCCGAATTACGAACTACCCGAACCCGGGCACCGACCGGGTCACGCTGAAGTGGCAGGTGCCGCGCAGCATGCCGGTCTCGGTCAACCTGTACGACGTGACTGGAAGGCTGATGCGGAACCTGTACACCGCCAACGACCGGGCGACAGCCGGCACGTTGACCATGGATACCAGGTCTTTGGCCGCGGGCATCTACGTCCTGCGGCTCGAGACAGCCGAGGGTTCTGCCACCCGCAAGGTCGTGATCGACAGGTAGACACAGACTGAACAGCAACGGGGCGGGGCGACCTGCCCCGTTCGGTTCTTTCTGCACTTCGCATTTCTGGCTCCGGTATCTGAATCCCCAGAACCGATGTTGAAGCCATGAAAGACACGAAGCGAATGAGTGCAGAATGCCGGAAGTCCCTTTCACTCCGTTCTCGTGTCTTCGTAGCCGCCTATATCGGATTCAGGGTCTGAAGCCCATCCCTTGACCCTGGCTTGACGCCTGCTATTATTGACTACCTGCGATGGCGCAGGCACGGTTTTGGAGGAATGGAGACTTCCGTGCTTTGCTGCGGCTAGGCCTGTCGGAACGCTATCAGTGCCTTTCCGCCGGTGAAGCCGGGAGTCCCTGAGTTATGTTCGTGAAGCAACGTAAGAAGGAGTACCGATGCGCAAGCTGGTAATTCTGTGTTTTGCCGTGGGACTCGCGCTGGCGAGCAGCGGGCAGTGGATCGGGCACAACCAGGCCGTGTGCCGTCCGATTCCCAACCCGCAGCCAGGGGTCTTCCCGTCCACGCCGGAGCTGCTCCCTGGTACCGACACCCTGTACTACGACGACGGCACGCCCAACAATAGCTGGTATTGGTTTCAGGCAGGGAACGGCTGGGGTATGAAGTTCATCAGCCCGAGCGACAACGTGACGCTCGTCGGGGCTCTGATATACCCGGTGACCATGGGCGCCAACAATCAGGCGATCGTGAACGCGTATAGCGATGACGGCGAGAATGGTTCACCCGGGACCCAGATATTCTCGGATACCGTCGACGTTACGCCCGACCAGTGGAACCTGGTGCCGATTTCGGTCCCGGTCGTGGCGAGCAACTTCTACATATTCTACGTCCAGGCCCATGATTCTGCGGGCGGCCCGGGGTTCGGGATTGACGCCGCCCCCAACGCACCCCAGCACCGCAAGTGGAATCTGAACGCCGGAACGTTCTCCGAGGATGGCTCGCCGGGCGACTGGTTGATTCGCGCCGTGCTCGACTGGACACCGCAGGACACGAACGCTGCAGCCGTCCGGTTCGCCGTCACCGTGATTTCCGATACTTTGCCCAACATCAATTTCGCACTTCGGGCGTTGATCAAGAACATGGGCACCGACACGTTGCCGATCGGCACGCCGGTTCGACTGCACATCACCGGGCCGAACAGCTACGAGTACCAGGACACGGCGACGACGGCCGCGAACCTGAGGCACGGCGCGACGGCGCAGATGAACTTCGCGCCGACCTGGCACATCCCGGACGTCGCGGGCAACTACAACATCAAGGTCTGGACTGAGGCTGCCGGTGAGAAGTTCCCGGCCGACGACACGATTGCGTGGGACCTGAGCTGTGCGAGGTGGGTTCAGTACGTCAACGAAAGCCAGCTCACCTGGATCAGTTCGTACGGCCCGGACAAGGCTACGCAGTTCGACCCGGCCGATTTCAGCCTGCAGTACCCGGTCGGCGTGACGCGAGTGCGGGCCGAATTCTACCTCCACACGCAGATACCGTGGTCTGATTCATCGTTCCAGTTCCTTATCTACGGTGACGACGGCTCCACGCCGCTCTATGAAAGCGAAGTACTGGAGGCACCCACCGGCACGCCGGGCACGCCAATATCATACGGCCTGGACTCGACGGTTATGATCGAGTCAGGCACGTTCTGGGTGGCGGTTTCGTCGATTACGCAAAACGGGCGTCCTACCCTGTTCGCCGACGACGTCCGGACCGACCTTCACAGCTACTACGGCAGCGGTTCCAGCGGTTGGACGCCGATCGGGGCACCCGTTGGTGAGTGGTTCATATCGTGCGTTGCGATTGGCAACTACGGCGTAGAAGAGGAGGGCTTCGAGCCTGGCATCAGGAGTCCGAATCTCCAGATCACGAACTACCCGAACCCGGTCACCGACCAGGTAACGCTCAAGTGGCAGGTGCCGACCCGGATGCCGATTTCGGTCAACCTGTATGACGCGACCGGAAGGCTGGTGCGGAACCTGTACGCTGCGAACGAAATGGCCAGGGCGGGCACGATAACGGTGGACACCAGGTCGCTGGCCGCGGGAATCTACCTCGCGCGGCTCGAAACGGCCAATGGTTCAGCCACCCGCAAGCTCGTAATCGACAGATAGTAGCAGGCTGACTTGTGACGGGGCGGGTTCTCCCGCCCCGTTCCTTTTGTCGGGAGTCTCTGACTTCCGGAATCTGCATTCTGAATTCTGACTTGACCTCTCTTTCCTTTTCATGATACTCCTGTGATGCGCCCTGGTCGCCGATCGCCAATCGCCAATCGCCGATCTCTGGTTTGGTTCTTCATCATCGCCGGGGTTGCGTTCATCCTCAGGCTGATTCACCTCCTGCAGTTGCGGCACAACGACCCGCTGTTCTTCTCGCCCCAGATGGACGCGCTCTATCACCACGAATGGGCGCTGGCCATCGCCGTCGGCCGGCAGTTCATCGCCGACGCCTTCTTCCGAGCGCCGCTGTATCCCTACTTCCTTGGTCTGCTGTACAAGCTCTTCGGCGCGAACCTGATCACGGTGAGGATAGTCCAGGCGGTCATCGGCAGCGCCGGTTGCGGGCTGGTGTACCTCCTCGCACTGCGACTGCTGCAGCCCCAAGCCGCAAGCCTCAAGCCGCAAGCAAGTCTGAAGCCCGGCATTCATCGTTCATCACTCATCACTCATCACCTGGATTTGGTTCCCCGCATCGCCGGCTTGGTGATGGCCGCCTACCCACTGGCCATCTGGTACGACACCGAGCTGCTGCTCGAAGGTCTGCTGACCTTCTTCGTGGTGCTCGGCTTCCTGCTGCTCCTGCGCAGCCGCGACAGCGACCGCCAGTGGTGGTTGCCCGGCCTTGTGTTTGGCCTGGCCGCGATTACTCGCCCGAACGTGCTCGCTTTCCTTGCGGTCCTGCCGATCTGGCTGATTCTCGAATACCGGCACCGGTCGTGGAAGCGACTCGCGCAGGTCTGGGGGCTGGCCGCGCTGGTCATCATGCCCGTCACGATACGCAACTACGTCGTCAGCAAGCAGTTCGTGCCCATCGCCTGGCAGGCGGGCACCAACTTCGTCATCGGCAACAATCCTGAATCGGACGGCACGACCGCAATCGTGCCCGGGACGCGCGGCAGTTGGTGGGGTGGATACGACGACGTGAAGCGGCTGGCCGAGGAAGCAGCGGGACGACCGCTCAAGGGCGCGGAGATTGACCGCTACTGGATGGCCAAGGGACTTGAGTTCTGGGGGAAACAGCCGGGCAAGGCGCTCGGACCGCTCCTGCGCAAGACGTTCCTCTGGTTCGCCGGCTTCGAGGCCGGCAACGAAACCGACCTGTACGCGGTCAAGCGCTACTCGTTCATTAACTACCTGTTCTTCAACTCCCGGTTCCTCAAGTTCCCGTTCGGCGTCATGTTCCCGTTGGCACTGGCCGGGGTCTGGCTCCTCCGCAGGCAATGGCGCCGGTTCCTGCCCTTGTACCTTTTCGTCGTTGCCTACTCTCTTTCCTTCATCGTCTTCTTCGTCACCAGCCGCTACCGGGTGCCGATGGTGCCGATCGTGGCGATCTTTGCCGTCATGGGTCTTATGGGGCCTATGGGTCCTTTCCCAAGGCGCAACCGCGCAATCGCACTCATCATCGTCCTTGGCGCTTTCCTGCTGCTCAACGCGAACCTTGCTGGCGCAGGCCGGCCGACAAGCCGAGACCAGAGCCACTTCGCCGCCGCGCTCGGGCTGCACCAGCAGGGGAGAGACGACGAAGCGCTTGGAGAGCTCCGCAAGGCGCTTGGACACGACTCCGCGACGAACGTGCTCACGCTGGAGGCGACTCTACTCCAGGGAATGGGTGACGTGGTCGGAGCCGAGCGCGCGGCACGAGCCGCAACCCGGCTTCATCCGCAGGAGGCCGACGCCTGGGGGTCACTCGGCAATGTCTTCGCGAACTCCCGCCGGCTCGACTCCGCCGGCCGCTACTTCGCGGTAGCACTCCAGACGGATCCATACTCATTGCAGGCGTGGATCAACCTCGGCAACGTCTCCCTGCAGCGCAGGGATTTCGCCAAAGCCCGCCACTACTACGAAGGCGCGCTCAAAATACGGCCGACACACGCGGATGCGATGTTCTACATCGGGCTCTGCGACTACTACGAGGGCAAGGTCACCGAAGCCCACGCCCGCTGGCAGCAAGTCCTCAAACTCGATCCATCCTTCACCAAGGCAAAACAAGCCCTCGAACAGCTCAAGTAGCGCCGGGCAGCGGCAGCTGCTTTGGAGCGGCAGCAAAGCCGCCGCCTTTCCCGGCTTGCCGGATGCGTAAAAGCGGGAGCTGCGCTCCCACAGTCCAAAGGCCGCCTTGCGCGGCCGGGCTGAGCCGAGTGCAGCTGAGCCGAGTGCGCTTGACAGCGCCCTCCGCCGGCCTAAACTGATGTCAGGAGGACACATGCGCCTGACTCGTCTGGTCGCCGGTCTGGTCCTGCTCGTTGTCTCACTCGTCTCCGCGCAGTGGGTGGAGAGCGAAATACTGCTGCCTGACTCGCTAGGCGGTATCTGGAACCCTCGGGTATTGGTCTGGGATTCGACCGACAACAAGGTTTTTGTAGGCGGCGACAGCGGCGTCCTTGTCATAGATGGTGCCAGCGAGGCGCGTGTCACTTGCGTGCGGTCCGGCTCGGTCGTGGCCCTGTGCTACGACCCGCAGGGCAACCGGGTCTACTGCGCCAACGTGAGCAGCAACAACGTGACCGTGATTGACGGTGCGACCGACACGGTCGCCGCGACCGTGACCGTAGGCAGCGCCCCCCGTGCCCTCGGCCACAATCCGCAGAACAACAGGGTGTACTGCGCGAACAATGGCAGCAACAACGTGACCGTGATTGATGGTGCGACCGATACGGTGGTCGCGACCGTGGCCGCGGGCAACGGCCCCTTTGCCCTCTGCTACAATCCGACCAACGACAAGATCTACTGCGCGAATCGCGGGAGCGACAACGTGACCGTAATAGACGGCGCATCGAACTCTGTCCTCCGCACGGTCGCGGTCGGATACAACCCCTGGGCTCTTAGCTACAATCCGACCAACAACAAGGTCTGCTGCGCGAACCGCATGGAGAATACCGTGACCGTGATCGACGGCGCGACGAACGGCGTCATCGCGACTGTGGCCGTAGGCGACAACACTGTGGCTCTTGGCTACAACCTGACCGATAACAAGGTCTACTGCGCGAACATGAGCAGCTACAACGTGACCGTGATTGACGGTGCTTCGAACTTGGTCGCCGCTACGGTGATAGTCGGCGACCAGCCTTGGGCCCTCTGTTACGCCCCGCAGAACGAAAAGGTCTACTGCGCGAACGTCAACGCCGACAACGTCACGGTGATAGACGCTGGGACAAACTCGGTCCTCACCACGGTAACGACCGGTGCCAACCCCAAAGCTCTTTGCTACAACGCGCAGAACAACAGGGCCTACAGCGCGAACCAAGGCAGCGACGACGTGACGGTGATTGACGGCGCCACTGACTCTGTCGTCGCCACGGTGGCGGTAGGAACCCAGCCTTGGGCTCTCTGCTACAACCCAACCGACAACAAAGTCTACTGCACGAACTACGAGGACAGCACTGTGACCGTGATAGACGGCGCTTCGAACTCAGTGGTCGCTACGGTGAAGGCTGAATGGCACCCCTACGCACTCTGCTACAACCCAGCCGACAACAAGGTCTACTGTACGAATTTCTACAGCCTCAGCGTGACCGTGATTGACGGCGCGACTGACTCCGTTCTCTGCACGATCCCGACCGAGAGCTACCCTATTGCGTTATGCTACAACTCGCAGAACGATAAGATCTACTGCGCCAGCAACTACAACCATGTGAGTGTCATCGATGGTGCAACGGACTCTGTCTTGGCCATGGTCAGAGCCGGATCTGGTCCCCACGCCCTCTGCTACAGCGCTCAGAACAACAGGGTCTACTGTGCATGCGACATGTTCGGCGAAGTGACGGTGATAGACGGCGAGAGCGATCGTGCGATCACAACGGTGGGAGTTGGAGGAGGGTACTCGTGCGCCATTTGCTACGACACGCTGTATAACTACGTCTACTGCGCGAACAACTCGCGCAACAACGTGGCAGTGCTGGATGGCGCGTCGAACTTCAGGTACACGACGATCGGGGTGGGGGTGAAGCCTGTGGCTTTGCTCGCCGGCCTGCCGCAGGGCCGCGTCTACGTTGCCAACTACGGGAGTTCAAGCATCTCGGTACTGCGCGACACCACTCCATCAGGTGTAGAGGCGCGGGACTCCAATGTCCGGAGACTGGGCACGGCCACCGTCGTCTCCGGCGTGCTGTTCTCACCGGGGCACGTAGGCTCAAGTACGAGCTGGTTGATGGACGTCAGCGGACGGAAGGTGCTCGACCTGAAGCCGGGCGCGAATGATGTGCGGGCGCTGGCGCCGGGGGTGTACTTCATCCGCGAGGAGCCTCAAGCCGCAAGCCTCAAGCTGCAAGCAATCCACAAGGTCATACTGACGCGGTAGTCGAGGCCGACTCAGAACAGACACGCTCGGCGGTCAATTCCAAGAGCCTGAACCAGCGGTTTTTCGGCCTCAAGACACGGCAGAACGGTCCCGACGCGGCGGTCAGCACGATTTGGCGAGCCAGAAGCCAGCTAAGTAACTGAAGAGAGTTTCTTTAGGCGCGGCCGAGGCCGCGAAAATCGACTCTCCGCGAGTCACCCTGGGAACCGTTCCCGGAACGGTTCCCAGGGTGGTCTCCACGGTGACTCCGACGGGCTTTCTGGAGTCGACTTTCACCGTGATTCCGCAGCCGGTTTGCGGCGCGATGCCGACCGTTGTTTGGCGGCTGATTCTGGAGGGCATAACCGGGCTCACTTTCCGGCCGACCTGCACGGCCTCTTGCAGGTCGATGCCCAAGGCGATTGCCGACGCGGTTGTGCGGGCGGTTTGCCTTGCGGTTTGCAGAGCGGCTTTCAGGGCGAGACCCGAAGCCTCGCGGCAAGCCCCGACGAGCATCACTGCGACCGCGCAGGTCGCGCCCGCGGTCTTGTTTTCTTCAGCGCGGGAGCCTATAATGATGTATAATGCTGGTAATGAAACCTCCAGCCGTCTTGCTGTTCAAGGTAGCCAGTGTAGTGTGCACGGCTTTCCTGCTGATGTTCTCGTTTGCGCAGGCAAGCGTTCAAACAACCGACCTTGCATTCAGGACGAGCCAGATTCGGATTGAGTCGGCGGAGCCCGCTTGGGACACGATCCGAAACGTCGGACGTTTCGGTCATGTCCCACGCTACGAGGTCGTGCTGGGCGAGGGCATGGATGTGAGCGATGAGGCGGGCGCGCCGCAGTTGCCGGTAGAGCCGGTCGTGATTGCATTGGCTGGAAATCAACACGTCACGAGCGTGACGTTTGAGGTGGGGGAGTGGAAGGCGCTTCCCGGAACGCACGACGTGTTTCCGGCACAACAGCAGCAGGTGCTTGTGGCGGGAACGGACCTCGGGGTCAAGTCAGAAGCCAAAGGCCAAAAGGCAAAAGGCAAAACCGGGGAAGTCGGATTCACGGCACCGAATCCAAGCATCTATGAGTCGGCAGAGCCGTACCCGGCAAGCGTGGCGCGTTGGACAGGAACAAGCCATAGGAATGGGAGTCTGGGTACAGGCACGGTTTTCCTCGGCGGAAAGCCGAGCCAGTCCCCTCATGATTCGACCTTCGTGCAGGTGTTGGTGTATCCGGTGCGGTACGTCGGGGCGGAGAGACGGCTTGAGGTGTGCAGAGAGGTTAAGGTTAAGGTCGAGGCTGAGGCACAGCCGGAGAAGTCAGATGTAAGACGTCAGATGTTAGATGTGAGAAGTGCCGACGCGGGCGGCGGATTCGAGTACGTTGTCGTAACGGGCGCGGAGTTGGATACCGTTTTCCAGCGGCTGGCGGATTGGAAGACACAGAAGGGTGTGCCCGCGGTCGTTCGCACAGTGGATTGGGTCTACGCGAACTACACGGGCCGGGACCAGGCCGAGCAGTTGCGGAACTACCTGAAGACGCTTCCGGATTCGGGCGTGAAGTACGTTCTGCTGGCCGGCGACGTGAGCGTGGTGCCGTTCCGCAAGGCGTTTGCGATGAACTGCGAGTGGGGTTCGATGCAGCGGGAGGACTCGCTGCCGTGCGACTTCTACTTCGCCGACCTGCAGGGTTCGTGGGACGCGAACAACAACAACGTGTTCGGCGAGGTAGATGATTCAGTT
>CAZVCQ010000034.1:0-13725 GCA_964626085.1 uncultured bacterium | reverse complement strand
GGATGCCCTCGAACACGCCCGACCCGTAGTGAATCACGTGCGAGCAGATGTGGATGTTCGCGTCCGCCCAAGGCACGTACTTGCCGTTTATCCAGACGTACTTCGACTTCGTCTCTTCAAGACCCATGTTACCTCCTGCTTAAACAAAAGCGGGGCCATCGGCCCCGCCGTGTGCAATCCGTTTCGAGAATCAGCTGTGACGCCACTTTCAAAGCCTGTCGCGCAATCCCATGCATGCCGGCGAAGGGAGTCGAACCCCTGACACACGGATTATGATTCCGTTGCTCTACCAACTGAGCTACGCCGGCAGGATGGTCATTCTAGCCATGCTGCTCGAACTGTCAAACCCAGCCCGGCACCACGCACCAAGGACAAAGCGACAAGGACAAAGGACCAAGCAAGAGAGAAGACGCGGAAAGTACAGAATCCGCCTTCGTCATTTCTGCTTTCGACTTGCTTTGTCCTTTCAACTTTGTCCTTCGTACTTTCGTGTGTATACTTGGCCATGCTCAAGACCGGCCCCAAACCACTGATTCTCCTGACCAACGACGACGGCATCGAGGCCGCGGGGTTGAAGGACCTGCACGACGGCCTCAAAGGACTGGGCCGCACCTGGGTTGTCGCGCCGGCGGTGAACCAGTCCGCTTCCAGCCACTCGTTCAGCCTGCGCAAGCCCATCAAGGTATGGCGCCTGCGGCCGCGCTGGCTTGCGGTCCACGGCACGCCGACCGACTGCCTGCTCATATCGCACCACGGCGTCCTCAAGCGCAAGATCGACCTCGTCTTCTCCGGTATCAACGACAGCCCCAACCTCGGCGACGACGTTCTCTACTCCGGCACGGTCGCCGCCGCAATCGAAGGCACGATGCTCGGCATGCCTTCGGTCGCGGTCTCATACCTTGAGGCCGACGAGAACCGAGCGACCGCTGTCCGTTTCCTGCGTGCGCTCGTCCCGCTCCTGCTCGGTGGTGTGCTCCCGAAGAAGACGCTGCTCAACGTCAACATCCCGGCCGGCGATGTCAGGGGAATCAAGGTCACGCGTCTCGGCCGGAGAATCTACCGCGACATGGCGATAAAGGGCACGCTGCCCGACGGCGGCATATCGTGGACAATCGACGGCGAAATGGCATTCGAGGGAACTGCGGGCACGGATTTCGAAGCGGTCTATTCCGGTTACATCTCAGTCACGCCGCTCCACCTCGACATGACGCACCACGGCGAAATCGAACGGCTCCAAAGGACTTTCTCCAACTTCGACCTCGACTAATGCACTCTTCGCAGCATGGGAATGCACGCTCACTGGCAACTCCGTGGCTTGACGGAGATGCGGTGGCGTATACACTAAGATGTGAGTCCCAGAATCTCCGTTGACCGCGAGCGAATCGCGGATTTCTGTCGGCGCCATTACATACGACGGCTGGCACTTTTCGGCTCTTTGCTACGGGCCGACTTCGGACCAGCGAGCGATGTGGACGTCCTGGTCGAGTTTGAGCCAGAGCACGTACCCGGTCTTTCCTTCTTCGCGATGCAGGAGGAACTGGGCCGGCTGCTCGGTCGGCGGGTCGACCTCAACACGCCCGGTTTCCAGAGCCGCTACTTCCGGAAGTCAGTGCAGGAGGAGGCCGAGCCGCTGTATGTCGCAGCATGACCTTCGCATTCGACTTCAGCACATGCTCGACGCTGCCCGCGAGGCGGGGACGCTCGTAGCCGGACGGAGCCGTGCGGACTTCGATGGGGATCGAACGCTTCGCCTCGCGCTCGTTCGGCTGCTCGAGGTAGTCGGCGAGGCCGCCTCACGAGTACCAGTGGACTACCGTGATGAGCACCTTGAGATTCCGTGGTTCGGCCGTAGTCGGATTGCGCAATCGCCTCATCCACGGCTACGACGACGTCGACTACGATATCGTGTGGCGGATCCTCACCGAAGACATGCCGCCGCTTGTGACGGCGCTGGCAGAAGCAATCGCAGAATGACCCTGCAGGAGCAATGATGACACGAACAGAAGCCTACGACCTCGTGACGTCGATGGTCACGAACAAGAATCTGTTGAAGCACATGCTCGCCACCGAGGCCTGCCTGCGCGGGCTGGCCCGCAAGCTCGGGGAGGACGAGGAGAAGTGGGGCCTTGCCGGCCTGCTCCACGACGTCGACTATGACCAGACCAAAGACGACACGCCGAAGCACGGCCTTGTGGGCGCCGAGATCCTCACTCAGAAGGACGTGGAGCCGGACATCATCCAGGCCGTGAAGGCGCACGTCTGCGCGGTCCCGATCCAGTCCAAGCTCGACCGTGCGCTCTACGCGGCCGACCCGATCACCGGCCTGATTGTCGCCGCCGCGCTCATGCACCCGACCAAGAAGCTCGCGAGCGTGGATCCCGAGTTCATCCTGCGCCGATACAAAGAGAAGAAGTTCGCCGCCGGCGCCAACCGCGAGCAGATTGCCACCTGCTCCGAACTCGGGCTCTCACTCGAAGAGTTCACGACCATCTGCGTCGCGTCCATGCAGGCCATCGCGCCGGGATTGGGACTCTAGTTGAGGAACCAAATGGTCCAGAACTCAGAGTCCAGAATCCAGAGTGCAGAAGTCCCGGACATTCTGGATTCTGAATTCTGGTTTCTGAATTCTGAATTGTCCGGTGCCCGCAAATGACTTTCCAGGACATCATCCTGAAACTCCAGTCGTACTGGGCTGAGCGCGGCTGCGCGGTGCTCGCGCCGTACAACTCCGAGGTCGGGGCCGGCACGTTCAACCCCGCGACTTTCATCCGCGTGCTCGACTCCAAGCCGTGGAACGTCGTCTACACTGAGCCGTCCAAGCGCCCGCGCGACGGCCGCTACGCCCAGAATCCCCTGCGAGTCCAGCAGTTCTGGCAACTGCAGGCTGTCCTCAAGCCCGCGCCGGCCGAGATCCAGGACCTGTATCTCAAGAGCCTCGAAGCCATCGGCATCGACCTGAAGAAGAACGACATCCGCTTCACCGAAGACGACTGGGAATCCCCGACCCTGGGCGCGTGGGGACTCGGCTGGCAGGTCGAGCTGAACGGCATCGAAATCAGCCAGTTCACCTACTTCCAGCAGTGCGGCTCGATTGACCTGAAAGTTATCCCGGTCGAGCTCACCTACGGCCTTGAGCGCATCGCCATGTTCGTGCAGAACGTCGACTCCATCTTCAGCGTGAAGTGGAACGACTCATTGACCTGGGGGGACGTCTATCGGCAGAACGAAGAGGAGTTCTCCAGGTTCAACTTCGAGGAAGCCGACGTCACCTTGTATCGGGAGATGTTCGACCGGTTCGAGTCCGAGGCCCAGCGCCTGCTTAAGCTCGGGCTGGTCTATCCCGGCTACGACCATGTCATCAAATGCTCGCACTTCTTCAACCTGCTCGAAGCCCGTGGGGCCATCAGTGTCTCCGAACGGCAGAACTACATCGCCCGTGTCCGCCGCCTTGCCCGCCTGACCGCGACCACCTACCTGGCCAAGGTCGAACCGGAAGCCAAGTAGCTAGTTCGCAGCCGCCAGCAACGTCAACCGTCGGTCATCAATGCGAAACGGGCGCACGGCGTCCTCGCCGGTGGAGGCAGACGACACAACCCGCCCAGGGCCTTACCGGACACCCACAGACTACACAGATCTGACAACCGCCAATTGTGATGTCGTGGCACCCCGCACGCAGCGCCGGTGGCGCGGCGGTTCACCATTGTGAACCGCGGGGTGTGGATTCGGGAAGATGGACCAAGGACGAGGGACCAGGGACAAAGGACTGTGGACCAGGGGCTAGGACGGCGGGAACCAGACCCCGGTGGCACCGAACTTCGATGCCTTTCGTGGCCGTTGGCCTTCCACCGCCATGAAGACCCCGCAGCCATAGCGGCGGCCGGGGCCGACGCCGCGTTCCTGGAGCCGGAACGACTCCGCCGGCGTAAGCCCGTAGACCTGCACCTCCCAACCGACGACGGCTCTGTCGTCGATGTGCCGGATGTGCCGTTCATAGGGGCAGTCGAATGACCTTCCGCCCGACTCGGCCGGATCCGCGCCTTTGCGGCCGCGCCGCGGGCGCAGGGTCGGCACGGCCCTGATGTCGAGGGCAAGGAATTCCGCCTTCAGCCACTCCAGTACCTGGTCGCTGTAACGGTGATGCTCGGCCGCAACGAACTGACTCGCCAGGCCCGGCACCGGCCTTAGCCGGTACTCGGTCGGCCGCCCCAGCCTGAGCACCGCCGCTCCGACGACGAGGCTCTGGTCGGCCAGCGGCAGCAGCCGCTCGGAATCGTCGGCATTGAGTCGGAATGCGAGGCGGGAAACCGATGTCAGGTGAACAAAACCGCCGTGGGCACTGCCCTGTATCGGGACTATCGCCAGGTCGATCTGTGCCGGCTCGGCCAACCACGGCACGATGCTCGCCACCGCCCGGTACAGCGGGTATCCGTGGTCCTGGGGCAGCGGGGTACCGCGCAAACGGAAGCTCAGCTCAGTTATCGGCACGGCTCATTATGCGCAACGCCGCCCGACTGTCAAACGGGCGTGGGTGTCCTCCGCCTCGCCCGCCTCACGGCTACGACTTACCTAGCCAAAGTCGAACTCACCCAAGGCCGGACCGGACATCCACAGATTCCGCAGATTACACAGCTGTGACAACCGCCAAGTACGCCAAGACCGGACTTGGGCATTCGGCTGCTGCCTCATTGAATGGACATTGCGATTTGGGAATTGGTGCTTCCGACCTGGACACTGGTAGTTGGCAATTGGCACCCGGATACTCGCGGCTCTCAGCCGCGCCTAACTCCTGACTGCTCTCTGCTAACTCGCGACCCACGGCCGCGCACTATCTGGAATGACGTTGCTTCAGGAATCACCTGCTATGGGACCGGGCTTGGCGGAAAGGGCGTAACGTGCCCGTTGCTGATTGCTGGCAGATGCTACGGCTGCTGCCTGATTCTACGGCAGTCAACTCACGTGCCTGCAGGACAGACAAGAAAGAGACATGAAGCTGCAACTTCCTGAAATACCGGCGGTTGCCAAGCACAGCCGCGCCCGGATTGCCTGGCATGACGTGTGCAGAAGATGCGGTATGAAACGGCCACGACGGGAGTTGGCGATGTCCTCCAGGTTGCTGCGACGAAAGGGGTTTACCGCCGCAGGACGCTGGGAGGGAACAACGGGATTTTGGCAAGGTGATCACGGCAGCGAGCCCGCCGAGGAGTGGAGTCTGTCTTCACACTCGCCAGGCCAGGAACCTTGGTTCCTGAGGTTTGAAGAGCTGGCTCGCCTGCGACGTGAGGCAGGAGACGCTGATGGTCTGGATGGGGAGTTGACCTCGTAGAGCAGCAATGACGAGTTCAGCTCGCCGCAACGGGTAGTTCAGCCCGGCACTGAATCTGGCCGGCTCCAGGGGGGTTAGGTTGCAACTCGTCCGGTGCTAAGCAACGATGGGAACAAGAGTCCGGCAGACGAACCCAAACGGTTCGCACGATGAGACGCCCCGCAGGGGACGTCTCTCTTTTGTGTGGCCGGCGCTGTCGCATGCTGCCGGCCGCGGACCCGCGCGCGTCAGAAATCGCCTGCGGCTTGACCTGACCAGGCCAGCCCGAGAATGAGAGACGTCCCTACTTAGCACCAGACAGGCGGGCCGGAGTCAACAAGCTGTCCCACCACTCGGTATTGCTCAGGGGGACGCCGTCTCCACATGGAGGTGGACAGCCGTGTCCGCGGTCGCGTTGTACTGGTTGTCCAGGATGAAGTGGTAGAGGGCGGTCGCGGGAACGACGGCAGAGAAGGCCGACCCCGCTGAGCTGTCCACCTTGACCAGACCCTCGTAGGTAGTATCCTGGAAATTCCATTTCTGGTAGTTGGCCGCGTCCAGCACGAGAAATGTGATATCCTGCCCGTCAGCCGAGAACGAGCCGGATACGGTGTTGCCCGCCATAACGTTGATGTGCCAGAGCTGGACGCCGTAAGCGTCGACCACGCCGTCCCAGTCGATGAGAGTCGAGACGATCTTGTTGACCGTCACCGTTCCGCTGCTGGTGTCGCTTGCGCTGCTGCTGTCTCGCACCACGACGGTTATCGTTGCGACGCCGGAGGTCTCGGGTGCCGCCCACACAACCGCGCTACCGGTCGTTGACTGGAGCGACCCCGAGCTGCACGTCCAGTTGTAGCTAAGGGCGTCTCCATCCGGGTCCGAGGCGGTGCAACTGAACGTTGCGTCAGTCCTGGCGTCAAGGCTGTCCGGCAAGCTCAACTCTGAGATTGTCGGGGCGTGGTTCTCGGCTGGGGTCTCCTGGCAGCTCAGGCCGACCAGTCCGACGATGAAGAGCAGCACTATGATACGGGTCACGGGCGTGTTCATTCAATCCTCCTTAGAGAAACGGCTTGCGGGACGCTGGGCACCGAGGAATCATGGGGACGTGAAACTCCGCTTGCCACGCGCCCAAGCCGGATCCGGTTCGAGCATTGGCTGGATTCTAGTACTCGCGGGCGGGCGTGTCAAATTGGCATCCGCGCGTCGGGTATCGTGCATAGCGTCACCGGGACTCCCCAGAGCCGCCTGAGATCCCGCTTTCGCAGCGGCATCGCCCGAGCGCGGCCAGGCCGCTCTTTATCATGGCTTCCGCCGACCTGACTCGGTACGACCAGTTCTCGGGTTCGCGGTCATACTCCGCCGCAAGCTGCGCTTGCCGGACGGCGTCGGCCGCGGTGCTCTGGTATCGGTCCGCAGTCTCCCAGTCCAGACCATCGGCTTCGACGTACGTGAGTTTGACTCCGCGCCGGAACGCAATGGCCGGCCACTCAGTATCGGCACAGAAAGCCTCGACGCTGGTGCTTTCCCGTTGCACCATGCCGGTGACTTCCCGGCTCATTCCGCGCGCTCCGACACAAAGGTCCATTTCCTGCCCGAGGAAACGAGAGAGGATGCTGTTGATCGGTCGCTCGGTCTCCCTTATCGCGAGCGGGTACGTCGAGTACGCCTGCGGTGATCGGCCAATCACGAGCAAGGGAATGTGGGCCGCGATCTTGGTCACCTTGTACCACTCATCCGGCCTGGTTTCTATCCACCTGATGAGGTGGTCCATGTCAATGTACTCGACGGCCGAGGCACCACTGGCCACTGCCAGGCGTAGCGCCTCGTGCCGCCCCATGCCCCAGTTCGGTGCGGCGAAGAACTGCTCCCGAGCCGCTCCAATCTCATCGGCAAGTTGGGCACAGGGCGAGTCCGGTGGCAAGACTACCGACACGGCGCGATACGTCTCGCTGATTCTCTTCCAGGCCCCGGCGAGTCGCTGAGTCTCGCCCCTCGGATGCCAGGTGGACGCCAGGACGATGTCGTCAGGCATGCTGGTGACAGCCGCGGTCGCCGCCCACGCTAGTCAAGGCAACGCCTATCTCGGTCATGAACAGCATTCTAGGACTCACGGGCGCACGTGTCAAATGGGCGGCCGTCCGTCTGGTGTCTCTTCCTGCACCGCCGGGACCAGGACTCGCCAGAGTTGACACCAACGCAATGCGCGGGGTAGACTCGCGTGTGCGTGAGACTGAAGTCAAGATACTCGATATCAACCGCGCGGACGTCGAGGCCAGACTCGCCGCACTCGGAGCCAATCGGGTGTTCGACGGAACCCTACGTGCCCAGCTCTTTGACTCCGAGGACCGACAGCTGGGCAAATCGGGTACCTTGCTGCGACTCAGGTCGGAAGGTGACCGGATTGTGTTGACGTACAAGGGTCCTATCGGTGACAGCCAAGCCAAAACCAGGCAAGAGATCGAAGTGACGGTCAGCGACTTCGACAACTGCCGGGATATCCTGGAGAAGCTCGGGCTGGCGCCTCTCCTGGAGACCCAGAAGCGCCGAACCGCCTACAACCTGCAAGGCGCTCAGGTCGTAATCGACAAGTACGAAGGCGTGCATGCGCACATTCCCGAATTTCTCGAGATCGAGGCCCCGGACCCAGAGTCAATCTATGCGATAGCGCGGAAGCTCGGCTTCAGGCCGGATGACTGCAAGCCCTGGGGCTTCGGCAGGCTTGTCCGGCACTACTCGCGGGACTCGCACAAGTAGCGGCGAGCGCCACCTTCGCCGCCTGCAGCGCGGCGTTGTATGCGATGGTCAGCTTCCGGTCATCCGACAGACCCGCAGTCTGCGATGCGGCGAGGTCGCGTTGGACGACTGACAACAGGTCGCCGACCTCCTGCGGACTGGTCGTGTGCCTTTGCAGCGACCCGCTATTGACCCAGACGTCTAAAGTCGTGCTCATTGCCGAACAAGAAAACCTTGTCTCGCTCCGCTATGCTCCTGACAAAGTGGTGACCGGCCGCTAGCTTCTCCCTCAACTCAGTCGGTGAGTACACGGTTGGGTTGACCTCGCGGCCGAGCCGCTCCTGGGCCGGCCTCAGCGCACGAGACACCTCGGCAAACGATACGTTTCCTATGATCATGACATCAACGTCGCTCGCCCGACGCTCATCGCCGCGCGCCACCGAACCGTACACGAATGCAACGTCGATACGCGTAGCCAACGACGCCAACGCCTCCCGGAGAACGTCAGCGACACCGGCCGTCTTCAGCAGGAGACTGCGCAGTTCCTTGTAGACAGGGCTGTCCGGGTTCGCCTTGAAGAACACCTGCCGGCCGAGCGTACGCCGGAGCACGAGTCCAGACCCGACGAGTTGCTCCAGCTCACGCTGCATCGAGCCCTGACCGACGCCGGCTGCCCGGATTATCTGTCGCAGGTAGAATTCCTCATCGGCGTGGCCATAGAGCAACGCCAGCACCGCGCGCCGCGTCCGGCCAAATAAGACCTCGCCGACACGGTCAGATGACTGCGTACCCATTTCGGGTACAATTGTACCCATTTCGGGTACACCAGGCAAGCCTGTCCAGCAATTCTCTCCCAGCAGTCCTGCAACTCGAGTGGTTGGGTTCATCATGACGAACCGCGTGACATGAGCAGCAAAACTCGGGCGTCAAGGGACGCCGGCTCGACACTGCAACCTGCGAACTGGAAACTGGGAACTCGCGCCTAGGGCGCGTGGCGTGTCAAATGGATGGACGGAATCAAGTCGCGGCATCGAAACTCCATCGCCCTTGACGCGTTGGTCAATGCTGGCCCGATCCAGGAGTCTCTCGTTGTGCCCCCCGAACTCACACACCAGTTACGTAGCAGTGAATCAGGGATTACCCGACAGGATCCAGGAGCCGGACTTCCCGGTCGCTATGAGGGCGAGCCGCTTTCCGTTCTTCATCCCGAACCGCTCGGCAAGCGCTTTGGTGCATCCGGAGGGAACCCGCTCGAACGTCTGACCGCACCGACGCACTTTCATCTTTGGCAGTTTCGCGTAGGCGCGTCGAATCGCCCGCACCTTGGCCGGCGTCAGCCTGCGAAGCTCGTCCGACACCTTGACCCGAGACCCGTCTCGGTAAGCTCGCCACGTTCTCTCGCGTTCCGTCGCCAGTACCAAGTGTCGCGGGTTGCAGCATGGACGACCGTCGAGCTTGTGGACGACCAGCATTCCCTTAGGGATTGGCCCATGCTCGCGTTCGTATATCCGCCTGTGGACATATCGGCCGCCGCCAGGGCCGAGAACCCCGTAGCCGTTGGCCTTCTGGGCCAACCAAGGCCAGCACTCGTCGTCACCACGCGCGTCAACCAGTGCGACGAGCTTGTCGATGCCCAGGTGCATTGCTGTGTAGAACGCACGTTCGACCTTGCTGCCGTAGCCGGATACCCAGGTCTGCCTGGTGTTGACCGGCTTGTGGGGCAGACGCACCCTCAGTTGACGGATGCGTTCACGCGTCACGCCGACAACCCGGGCAAGGTCAGCTTCGGTGTAGCGGGATGCCTTCTTGCCCAACGCGAGTATCCGGTCGATCGCTAATGGTGCTTGTCTATTCATGCCTCGGAAAAAGAGGGACATTTCCCGTGTCTCGAGCCTTCGTCAATGACGGAAGAGAATCAGTCTCCAGCATTGGCAGGATTCTAGGACTTGCCGGGACGGTTGTCAAACCAGCGGGTTGAGCCGTCGGACAGCACCTGCTGGAACAGAGCACCCCAAGGGGTCAGAGGTGCATGCGCGGACTCCGTCTCCCCCAACTTCTTATTGCCGTCGTTATTGCCGCCGTCAGCAGCACGCCCGCAGCGTCCGCTGCCAGGTCTTTCCAAGACCATTGGCTGTGGTGCTTGGTATCCCACCGTTCCTTGCCCAGCCCTGCGGCCATCGTACTGCCCGCCGCCACCGCCAGCGCAGGCCAGTGGGGCAAGACCCTTGACGCGCCGACGTAGACGAGACCAGCTATGCTGGCACTAACGATGACGTGCTCAGCCTTGTCGATGCCGAACGTCGGGTCGCTCGCGGCGGACGGAACCGACTCGTTCATGATTCGATTCTAGAATACGCGGGCGGGCGTGTCAAATGGACGTCCGCCTCGGTCGTCCGTTTGGGGCCTTATCCTCTGTTATCTGCCGGAGATTGCGGATTTCGCGGAAAGGTCGCTCGAAGGTCGCGTAAGTTGCCGAAAACGCGCCCGGGGGTCGTTCCTCCCACTACGGAGGTAGGTACTGCTCCCGCCATCGACCCAAATCCTCGACCCGCCATTCCTGCGGCTGTTGGGCCCGTTGTCGTACCAGCTCCTCGACCGGTTGCCCCAGCCGCTCTTGGTTCAGCTATTCGAGCCGCAATTGTACCAGCCGCTCCAACGGTAATTCGACCCGCTGGCGGACCCATCACCGGAAGAGCTTTCGGACGTGTTGCTCTACCCGCTGCCGGTCGAGTGCTTACTCAGATGGTTGTCCCCAGCATTGAACACGTAGCTCGACCCGTTGCCGTCAGCACAGATGGACCGGCACTTGTCCCCGCACTTCGACCTGCAATCCCATGGGAAACCTGTTCAGCCGGGACTCGCGGGCGGGCGTGTCAAATGGGCAGCCGCGCGTCAGGAATCACCTAATCCAGCGCGGGGCACCTCGCGATCCCTAGATGCAGAACTCGGTTCCATTTGCGAGTTCCTTCTCCACCCGCGCACGCAGTCTGCCGACGATTACCTCATCGCGAATACGGCTAAGCAGCGAATCCCTTCCGCCGAGGTCCTTGAACGAGTGTCCGCTATGCCACCATCGGCCGTCAACACACAGGAATCGGTCGTGGAAAGCCTCGGTCCGCACGACGCGCACGATGTAACCCTCCTTTCTGAGCTTGATGACCTGGACGCAGAAGTCGGCAGGCGAAATACGGTCTGACAGGATTGTGACAGCGACCGTCTTTGGGACAAGCGGGATCATCTGAAGGACTTGATCGTCCACATAGGGATCAACGAGCGTTATTTCGCGCGTCGCCGATAGGAAGCATTTACGCACAGCCATGTATGGGGCGAGGTGTTCTCCCTTCACGACGTACATGTCGTCGGGGGGCAGGGCGCTCCTCCGCTTGCCTTTGACCTTTGGGAGGCCCTTCCCGCTTGACAGATCCCTCACTAGTACTTCGAGGTTCATGTAACGCTTGTCTGCCGCCTCCACCAAGGCGCGCGCTGAAAGCGGTAGGGTGATGAGAACCGCTTCTCTCCCCTGAGCGGCCACGCTGCGCAACAGCGGAAGAAAGTCGCTGTCGCCTGTGAGGAGCACTAGAGTGTCCACGTCGGCCAGTAGGCTCATGGCTGTTACCGCCAGAGCAACATCCAACCCCTTGGACACCAGCGAAATCTCCCCACCTCTACCCGTTCGCCGAAGCAGCTTCGATGGGTGCACTGTCCACCCGCGTTGCGCCAGAGTCTCAGGGGTATATCGTTCAGCTCGCCATTTCTGGGACATCCTAGCTTCCTTGTTCGACAAGGCCGGCATTCGGCTCGGACACGGAGGGATTGTAGGTCAGATGGTGATGCGCGTCAAATTGGCGGGGCCGGCTTGTCTCAGGCCCTAGCCTCACGCTCGGTTCTGCGTCGGGCTCTGAGGTTTCCGCCGTTTCTTCATTGCGGCTATGTACCTACCAGGCAGACCAAGTTCCACAAACGCGTCGAAGATGCGCTTCGGCTGGTCCCGTAGTTTGAGGACCGAAATCGCGTAATGGATTCGCTCTAGGACATCTTCCTTGACCGCACGTGTCCACCGGAAGTCCTTCTTGCCCTCCGAGGCCTCCAAGAGCGCGGCTTGCAGCGCACCAAGCCCCCCGGAACTCTGATCAACTCCATACGCTTCGGGCCATACCCAGACGGGCGAATCGGCCATGCCGTCCAGTAGTGTCTGGTGCACCCGCGGCGGCAGCCAAGCACTTGTGGATGACAGCAGCCAGAATAGGTGCTCCGCGTGGTCGTATGGCGACACTCTCGGACCGAAGATACCTCCGCTGAAGTAGGCCTCGGTGACGTAGCCCGGCTGATGGTTGCCGAACGTTGGATGTCGGATGGCCCACTCCTCGGAGCACAAGGGGCTAGTCCCGTTCACAGTCAGGGCCGAGCCTTGCCGCGGGTCGCGGGCTGCAGCGGCGCGGGCTTCGGAGCAGGATTTCAGGAATGCGGCCTCGATCGAGGCTGCGAATTCCCCCTCAAACCCGGGAATCGTAAGCTGGGGAGCGTATTCGACGAGCAAATCCGGATAGGCGCGGCACCTTGCCGCAAGTCCTGGATGGGTGTGTATGAACCTCAGCACCCTCTTTGGCGATGTCAGCGGCGTGACTGAATGGCGCTCAGCGTCTGTCGTCCAGCGCATCTGCATGGCGGTCCAGGCCAGCCTCTGGCCGCGATCCGACTCCGGCAACGGAAAGCTCCAACGGTCCCAAGTGCTCTCGCTCGGGATCGCAGCACCGTAGCCGGGCAACCTGTTCGATGCCTCGACGACATCAAGCCAGTATTCGTCTGTGATCACTGGCGGCACAACGCCCCAGTTGAGAAGAATGTCCCGCGCTTGAATCAAAGGACTGCCCTGCGGTCGTATCACGGCCAGGATGTCACCCACGACCTTACCAATGCCAGACGAGGACAGGGTTGCCTTGCGCCCAGCGAGAGCAGGCACGTGCTGAACGACTACCTTGCCGCTAACATTGTGCCATACGGGCAACAGCACCCTGTCTTCCCCGCGCATCTCCCGCTCCACGAGACCGTCCAGTTCGCACTGCGGCCACCGCTTTCTGAAGAAAGCCCTGCTGAGGACAATGACTCCGAACCGTGACTGTCGTAGACCTCTGTCTATGGACTGCCGAATGCTGTCGCCTAGCGTCAGCGAGAATTCGTCATACCAGACTTCGACGTTCTCCGCGCGCAACGCTTCGGCCAAGGGTCGCACAAGGGACTCTTTGTCCTCGGATGCGTGGCAGATGAAGACGTCATATAGCATACGTCGCTGCGGGCGGAGATTGCCGCGTACGGAGCGACCGCGTGATGAACTACCCGAGTGGGGTCTGCGGTCGTGAGTTCTTGGCGGCATCGCGTCCTAGGGTCGGAATCCCGTCTTCCTCTCGGCCTCCGCGAGTACTTGCGTGCTTGAGTGCAGCTTGGCCAGGTATTCGTAGTCCATGTAACGCACTCGGTTCCTGATAGGCTCGTACACGGTGCGCCCGACTACGTCGTCGAACTGACGCCGGCGGGCGGAGTGGCCGACTGCTATCATGTCCACGCGGAAGTCGATCAGCTCCGAGAACTTCTCGAATGCTCCACGGAAGTCGGTGGTATGCTCGACTTCGATGACACTGAGCTTGTCTGAAAACTAGCCCGCATCGCATGGTTCAGTGATGGCGTCTATATAT
>CAZVCQ010000033.1:0-13783 GCA_964626085.1 uncultured bacterium | reverse complement strand
CCGGGCTTCGGCGTCGAGCCGTTGCAGCATCGCGTACGCCTGGTCCATGTTCTTGGCGGCGTAGGCCCAGTACACGGTGTCGAGCGCCGCGCTGAGCGGGGCGGCGTTCGCGCCTGCCGTTGCGAGCAGGCAGAGCATCATGAGAGTCAGGGCTTTCTTCACGCAGAGCCTCCTTAAGACTTGAGCGACGATTACCTTCGTGTTTGACGCACGAGCCGCGATTCCGTCACCGTGCAATCTGCAGGGCGACCATCATCACCGTGCCGGAAAGCAACGGAATCACGACGTTGTCGTTGACTTCGATCGGTAACGCCTCCACGAGCGAGGCCGAAACCGCACCAAGGATACCGATTCCGATAGGGAAATCAAGACCGGGCAGGATCGATACCACCCAGGCGACACCGACGCAGACGACCAGGCCGGCGACGGTGCCCTCCAGGGTCTTGCGGAAGATCTTCACCCGGCCGACCGACAGCCCGACGATTGCCGCAGCCGTGTCACCCAGGGCGAGAAACGAGGTGGCGGCGATGAACACTCCGCTGACGCGGCCCGCGGGACCGAAGCCGAAGATCAGCATGCAGGCCAGCGAGGCGAGCAGCAGGTAGGAGGCGCCGGTCAGGGAGGAAAGCTCTTTGCGGCGGAGCATCGAACCGAAAAGGACAACGAAGACGCTCTTCACCGAGGTGATGCGCAGGCGCAGGAAGTCAACAAGCAGGAAGATGAACGTCACACCGGCCAGGATCGGCATCGCCAGCCGCCACGGGACCACGTAGGAGAGAATCGGGATGATGAGCGCCGCGAGGTGGGGGAGCTTGCGGCTGACTTCGGGTCCTAGAATTCGATTCCCCCGGAAATCTGCTGCGGGCTGCCGAGCTCCCGCGCGTCGGGGGCGACGCCCGCGGCATAGCCGTAGTCGACGTGGAACCGTTTGATCCGCAGTCCCAGGCCGAACGAGAAGTTGCCCCGGTAAACGCCGAGCCGGCCGAAGATCACGTTGCGGAACCCGTACTCGACGCCGTAGTTCGGCGTGAATCCAAGTCCTTCCACATTCGCCTCGGTCTCGAACGCCAGGGTCAGGCGGTCGCGCGAGATACGAAAGGTCTTGGCCAGGCCCAGGGCCCCGCGCGGCATCACCAGTTCCCGCGTGCCGGTGTCCCAGAACAACGGCGATGTGCTGACATTGCGGACCCGCAGGCCGACATCGAGGTCGGTCATCGGCGTGAGCGTCGCGCCGAGGTCAAGGCCCATCCCGAACGCAGAGCCGACCCCGAGGTCGTGGTAGATCAGTTTCACGTTGCCGCCAAGGGCCACGTACGGCGAGAGCGTGCGAGCGTAGTTGACGTAGCCCACGATCTGGGTCGCACTGACCGTCCGCCAGACGTACGGCCGGTTGTTCGGCCCCGACGGCTGCGTGGAGTCGGGCAGGGCGGTCAGCTTGTTGCCCGGGATGCCGTTGTGGAGCACGGCAAACCCGATGGACTGGAGGGAGGAGTGGAACGACGCGCCGAGGTAGTTGTGGTTGACGAGGCCGGAGAAGTCCTCGGAATGGAGGAACAATACCGACGTCCGGGCAAAACCCGACGGGCGCGACGGGTTGTAGTAGATGGCACTCGGGTCGGCGGCGGCGGCAACCACCGCGCCGCCCATGCCGATGGCGCGCGCCGACGTGCCCAGTTCCTCGAAGTCGCCCGCGTAGCGGGTTGCGAACGCGCTCGCAACGGACACGGCCAGCAGTACGGCTACCCTGAACCGCTCAATGTTCGTTCGGTCGGGCATGCACTTCATCCTAATTCTGTTTGTCCTCAACTAGTCCGGCCTTCAGCCCTATATCCGTCGCACCGTTCCGGTCAGCTCTTTGCGCAGGATGCGCATCGGCCGGCTGTAGGTCGGGCGCGCGACGACGGTTATCTTGTACTCGCCCTCAGACACCAGCTTGCCAGCATTGTCGCGGCCATCCCAGACAATCAGCACCTCGCCCGGATGCTGCTGGTGGGGCGGGGCGAGCGAGCGAACCAGTTTACCGGAAGGGTCGGTGATGTCCACTGTGATGTTGGCCATCTCGGTCACGTAGAGCGCGATGGTCGTGCCGGGCTTGAGCGAGTCGAACTCGGGCGGGTAGAAGCCGATGAGATAGGCGTCGAGTCCCACCCAGTAGTACTGGCCGCCGTTCGCCTCGGAAACAAAGACCTGGCCGAACCGGCGCCAGATGGCGATGCCGGTCGGTGAGTCGAAGGTCGTGCCTTCGACGCCCTGCCGGCCGAACGAGACGATGTATCGCAGGTCGGGGTCGAAGAGGTGAATTTGGGAACTGACCTTGTCCGTGACGTAGACGTTGCCGTGCCGGTCGTAGGCGCAGTACGCGAAGCCGGCAGTGTCAAGGCCGATGCGGCGCGTGTCGACCATCCGTCGCTGCTGGCCGTCGTCGAGCGAGAACTGGCTGACACGGGTCCCGGCCCGGTCTATCACTACTGCAGAGTTGACGTGCAGGTCGTTGTAGTCGGCGTCCGGGTCGAGCACGCAGACACCGGTCGGCCCTTCGAGGTCCGCGGTCCAGGTCGTGACCAGCGCGCCGAGCGAGTCGAACACGACGATCCGGTTGTTGCCGCTGTCGGCTACGTAGACGCGGCCGCGTGTGTCAATGGCGACGTCCCGCGGGGCGTCCAGCCCCGAATCAATGGCGGAGACCCACCTGAGTCTTGTGTTTTCGTACTTCAGCCTGACTATGCGGTCGTTGTCGGTGTCGGCAACGTAGACCGTGCCTTGCTTGTCGCAGCAGATGCCGTGCGGGTGGTTGAAGTGACCGGTGTCGTTCCCGGGCGAACCATAGAGGCGTGGTTCGATGAGTTTCACGTTGTAGACGATCTGGCTCGAGCCGGAATTGACCCCGAACATGGTCAGGATGTGGTCGTCGTTCGATGTCGTGGGGTCGTCTTCCTCGACCATCTTGGCACCGCACATGCCCTGGGGGTCGTCGAGCTTGAAGCTCCGGCCGAGGTAGAGGCTGATGTACAGCCGGCCGATCCGGTTGAACCCCATGGTGTGGGTGAACGGCGGCACCAGCAGGGTCGTGGGGTCGGCGACGATTAGTGCCAGGAGGAGGGCGAGCTGCACTTCCTAGATACTAGCAGGTCGGTGCTATCAGTCAAGCCGCCGAGGCGCTTCCTCGGAGCAGGGATGTCAGCGCCGACTCCGAAGAGAACGCCTGACTTCGTTCTCGGCGATGCGGGTCTTGACGATGCGCTTCACCAGCGCGGCCGGGAGCGGTTCTGCAGCCGGGAAGCGGATGGTGCCTTTGCTCGTGTCGTAGCGCCTGATCTCGGCCACGAACCGGCGCATCACCGCCACGCTCGCGGGAAAGAAGCTGCAGTGGTTCCTGAACGCGGCGTAGTACACGAGCGGGCCATCGTACTTGAACGCCGGCATCCCATAGCTCAAACCCTCGGTGGCCTCAGGTGCGGCGGTCTTGATGTTCTCGCGCAGCTTCTGTAGTGCGGCGCGGGCACCCCTGGGGGGCGCGGCAATATAGGCGGCGACAGCCTGAGCGGATTCTCTGCGGCTCGACTTCCTCATCGTTTCATTCTCCCTCTCCTCAGCGAGGAGAGGGCTGGGGTGAGGAGTTCCGGCCTGCATCCTGCGTGTCGTGGCTTAGAACTCGTAGGTGATGATGTTGTGCGCTTCGGAAATCAGCTTGGTGGCAAACATGGCGTCGATGATGCGGCCGATTCCCTGCTGGTCGATCTTCTTCTGGAACATGGCGGAGATGCACTGCGACAGGGTCCTGCGCTTGCGGGGCCGGGCCCGTTTGTCCAACTTGCCGAGGACTTCGACGACGCGACGGAGCTGCGCATCCTCCGGAGCGGGGGCGGCGGCCGTGGCCGTAGCCGCGGCTTTGTGATGGAGCTCGGCCAGGCTGTGGATACGCCGGCACTTCAGCCCGTTGGCGTTCAGGTACGTCAGCAGCGGGTCAAACCCCTTGTCTTTCGACAGCACCGTGCACTCCGGCCGCGGTGACCTCTCGAATACGCGGCCGAGTTGGCAGGCGATGAAGAAGTCGAGGGCGTTGCTGCCGTTCCCGGTTATCTTCTGCCATTCGACGCGGCCCCCGAGCTTCTGCGCCTTGGTTACCAGGTCAAAGGGGAGGCTCTTCTGGTCAGCGCCGACGAAGATGATGACTCGGAAGTTGTCATCCAGCCCTGCCAGTTCGACCTGCTGTACATTCTCGTAGTCAACGAGCAGCAGTTTCGTCTTGTCCGGTGTGTTTACCATGATACCTCACATTCAACGAGTCTGTCAATCTCTATCAAGCCCGTCACGGGTGTCTTTGTATTGGTGTGTTGAGTTCAATTCAGGTACGCCTTTGCCTGCGATTCTCGGTCAACTCGATCCGGATGTCAAGGGAAGAAAATGGCGAGGAAGGGACAAAGGGATGAAGGTATAGGGGAATCAGGGGCGAGTCACAGGGCGCCTGGGTCTGTTTACCGCCCTTGGCTCGGGGTCTCGTGCGCCGTGGTATCAGCGGTATCGGGCTTTGCTGCCGGGGTTGTCTGCGACGAATCGGGCCTGACCGGCCGTGGTCTGAAGCCGGGTCAGCCACCACCGGTTCCGCCACCGGCACAGGAGAACCCAGTGAATACAACCAGGAGCAAGGCGCAAGTAATCAGCTTCATACCAGCTTAGACCCGTCGTCCGGGTCGAACGGTGCCGAGAGGCAAGGAACAAGAACAGTGGGGATGCAGAGATGAAGGAAGAAACGGAGAAAGTGCGCAAGGGAAAGGGAGATCGTGGGCCTCAGCGGTCGGGACGCCGGCCGGAGTTCAGTAGTGAATCGAACCTCGCGTTGACCGGCCCGCCGAGGCGACGCGCTGCTTCGAGCTGGGTTCGGGCCTCGTCCAGCCGGCCGATGTTATAGAGGCAGACCGCGTAGTTGTGCCGGACCACGGGATTGTCCGGTGCAAGCTGTATCATCGTGTCATACTGGGCAAGGGCCTGAGGGTACTGGTTGAGCTGCTGCAGTACCGTAGCCAGCTCGAAGCGGAATTCGACCCGTCCCGGCGCGAGCGCGACCGCCCTGCTGAATTCGAGATAGGCGGTTTCGGGTTGCCCCTGGCGTTCGTTGATTCTCCCGAGGTAGACGTGGGTCGACGGATTGGACGGGTCGGCTCGGGCCGCATCCGAAAGGAGCTGGAAGGCGCGATCGATGTTGCCCCGCCCGAGCATGATGACACCGAGGTTCCGCGATGCCTCGGCATGTCCGGGTCTGGTTCTGAGCGCCTCCTCGTAGGTGGCGACTGCCTTCGCAGTATCGCCTTCGTGGTAGTAGACTGAGGCGAGGTTCGTAAGGCTCTGTGCGGCTTCGGTCTTGCCGGTGCCACGGTGCACCGGGTAGAGGGTCACGGCAAACGCGGCAAGGATGAGCGCCAGCCCGCCGGCCAGCCGGGGCGGGAAGAGGGGACGAGAGGCGTGGGGCGAGGGACGGGCGCTGTAGGAATCGGCAAGCCACGGTAGCATCGCGCCGGCAAATGGCAGGAGTGCGGGCAGGGCCGGGATACGGTAGCGCGAGAAGACAAAGAAGACGACTACCGATACAGCATACCCGAAGAAGAAGACAACCATAGACAGCCGGGCGAGCCCGCGGGCGAGGAGTATCATTGCGGCAAGGCCGAGGGCGAAGACCAGCCCGAACGAGAGCAGGGGCAGCCGCAGTACCCGTGAGTAACGGGCAAAGAAGTAGAGGTCCTGGTTGTCCGGAACCTCGAAGTTGTTGAAGTAGAGAACGGTCTTGCGCCAGAGGAGCTTCGCGAAGTCGCGGCCATGGCTTGTTGCCCATTCCAGCGCGGCGCGCGTGTAGAAACGGGAGACGCCGGAGTAGGAGAGGGTCCTGCCGGCGGCCTTGTTGGCGTACTCGGCGAAATCGGGTTGTTCGTACTCGGGGGTGGGCCTGACCCATGGCGGCGACTCGAACTGGCCGGTGGTGTTGTACTGGCTGTTGCCGATGTAGAGGTTCTGCCCGGCCTGAGTCGTCGTGAGCGTGAACTCGCGGGCGAGAAGCGAGTTGCGGATAGAGACCGGTGCGATGACGAGCAGCACGCCGAGCAGGCTGGCGGCTGCGGCCCCGATTCTGAGCTTGCGGCTTGCGGTTTGGGGCTTGAGCGCGAGCACCAACGGCAGCAGGGGCGCGAAGAGGAGCGTGTTGGCGCGGGTGAGTGCGGCGAGTCCCATGGCAGCGCCGGTTACCAGGGGCAAAAGGCTAGGGGCTAGGGGCGAGGGGCGAGGTTTCGGGGAAGCAGAACGCGGTGCAAGGGAGCGGACGAACAGCCACAGGAGCAGCGCAGTCAGGAAGACGGCGAGCGCGGTCTTCTCAATCTGGCTCTCGTAGAAGATGAAGGGCTTGTACAATGCGGCCATCGCGGCGGCCGCAATCCCGGCGCGCCAGTCGAACAGGCGGCGGGTCGTATCGTACACCAGCAGCAGGAAGACCATTGCCAGCACGAGCTGAATGAGATAGACCGCCCAGTAGCTGTGGCCGAAAACCGTGTAGATGAAAGCGAGGAGGTAGGGATAGAGCGGGTCCTGGAAGAACGGCTGGGCCGGGGCCTTGCCCGCGACGATGGCCATGGCCCACGTGTCATATGCCTGGCCGTCAATTACGGGCCGGTTGAAGAAAGGTGAGTTCGAGATGTCGAGCAGGTTGGCGATTCGCAGACCGAGGCCGAGCGCAAGAACGGCGAGCAGAAGCCAAACTCGCATCGACCCTCTGCCGGGTCGCGGTCGCGGTTTCACAGGCAGGAGTCTATGGCCGCGCGGCCCGTCTGTAAAGCCGGGCAGGATTGGACCCGCAGTGTCGCTGCAACCTACGGGTCTAATAGATGTTGGGTTGACTATGGGCTCTGCTGTCGTATAATCAGTTGTGGCCGTGGGTACAACTGCGCCACACCACACACAGCGGGTTTCATGGCCGGACAGGTCGTCAATTCCGGCTCCATACGATACCGACACCCGGGCTCGGGTGAGCGGGTCACCACCCCGGGCTTTGAACTACTCGATTGTGTGCATACCCGCGTGAGGAGGTCTGCTTTGAAGTTACGGAAACAGTCAGCGAGAAGTCTCGCCATATTTGGTTTGGTGCTTGCTGCCGGCCTGGCGCTCGGTCAAACCGAGGTTTGGGTCCACCATTACAGCGGAACCGGTAGTCAGAACGAAGCGAGCGCGATCGCCATCTCGTCGGACACCACCGTGGTCGTGACCGGCTTCAGCGTCGGTTCCGACTTCAGCCGCGATGTCTATACGATCATGATCCGGCGCAGCGACGGCGGAGAAGTTTGGGCGAGCCGCTGGTCCGGAGTGCCAGGCTCGCGCGACGAGGCATACTCCATCGCGGTCGACGACTTCGGCAACGTATTCGTTGCCGGCAGGACATACACGACGGCAAACGACACCGACTTCGTCGTCATCAAGTACAATGGCAGCGACGGCGCCGAACTCTGGGCGAAGACCTATGACAACTCGGGAGTGGACGTGGCGCGGGCGGTCGTGGCCGACCAGCGCGGCGGGTGCTTCGTGACCGGCTACAGCAACGCGGGGCCGGGCAACACCAACCCTGACTATCTGACGATCCACTACGACGCAGACGGCAATCAGCGCTGGGTCTCGCGCCTGAACGGAACCGGCGACTGGAATGACTGCCCGACGGCAATGATACTCGGCGGTTCGGGCCACCTATACCTGACCGGGTACTCCTGGGGCGGCTCGACCCCGCAGTATGACTATCTGACCGTCGGGCTTGATACCCTGGATGGCGACACAGTGTGGGCCCGGCGCTACGACGGTTCCGCGGTCGCGCCCAAGGCCGACTACGCGTATGACATCACTCAGGACGATTCGCAGTATGTCTACGTGACCGGCCGGGCCGGCGAGCAGGGAACGTGGTACGACGCGACGACCATCAAGTATACTCCGTCCGGTACGGCGATCTGGGTCAACCGGTTCGACGCCGGCTGGCTGGGTTCCGATGGCGGAGGGCAGGTGGCGGTGGACAAGAACTTCAATGTCTACGTGGGCGGCGTCGTGCTCGACGCGGTCGACGACTTCTATGACTTCCTTACCTTCCGCATCAACCAGGACAATACCAATCCCTGGCATCAGACCTACGACGGCGGGGTCGAGGACGACGACAGCCTGACCGCCATGGTAGTTGATGACGGGGGTAACGTCTGTGTCACCGGCTGGACCTACACCTATCAGGGTGACGTCGACTGGATGACCATCAAGTACAGCCCTGACGGCGCCAAGAGCTGGAGCGCGAGCCACCAGACGTTCGACGAGGACGACGAGCCGTTCGGGATAGTGATGGACGAACTCGGGGAGTACTACGTCACCGGTTTCGACTTCGCCGGGCCGGACGAGAACTTCTGTACCGTCAAGTACACCGAAGACGACGTCGGTGCGTTCCGGATCGATCTGCCGGAGGACAGTTTCCGACTCGGTGCTACGGTCGAGCCGCACGCCTGGATCCGCAACTACAGCGCGATCACGTCGAAGTCGTTCGCGGCCCGCTGCGAGATCGGCGGGTTCTACTTCGACGCCGTGTCGGTGGACCCGATACCGGCGTATGATTCGGTCGAAGTTTCGTTCTCGCCTTGGCTGGTGGAACAGAGCGCGCTCGGCACGCACCAGATCCAGTGCTACACCATGCTCGATGTGGACAAGGAACTCACCAACGACACGGTCTATTCCCTGGTCGCGGGTGTAACGGTCTGGGAGCGGCTCGCGGACGTACCTGACGGTCCCAGAAACAGGCCCGTGTACTACGGTGGCGCGCTCGCGTTCGTGCCGGACTCGCTGGTTTTCGCGCTCAAAGGCAACAACACCGACGAATTCTACGTGTTCAACACCAACCGGGATTCCTGGTTCCAGCAGCCGACAATCCCGGCGTGGGGATCATCCGGAAGCAGGAAGAGGGTGAAGCACGGGGCCCAACTGGAAGCCGATGCGTCGGGCAACCTCTACGCCTTCAAGGGCAACAACTGCCTTGAGTTCTGGCGGTACTCGACCGCCACCTGGTCATGGGAATCAGTGGCGAGCTACCCGCGCGGTGCCGGCCGGAGGCTGAAGAGGGGGTCGAACCTCGTCTACGTGCCGCAGCTGAATGCGTTCTACGGCAACAAGGGTTACACCTACGAGTTCAACTGCTACGACGTCGCGATCGACTCCTGGCTGCCGAAGAGCCCGGTCCCGGTCGGGCCCACCGGGCACAGGAAGCCCAAGGACGGCACCGTTATGGCCTACGACGGAGTCGGCACCATCTACATGCTCAAGGGCGGGACCTACGAGTTCTACGGCTACTCGGTCGCCGATGATTCCTGGTACGAGAAGACGTCCATCCGTCCCTCCGGGTACTCGGGCAGGAAGCGGAAGATGAAAAAGGGCGCGGCCGCGGCGTTCGATACCGAGTTCAATCTTCTTTACGCACTGAAGGGCTACAAGTCGGGCGAATTCTGGTTCTACGACCCGGCGCGCGATACGTGGGTCGAACCGGCCGATGACAGCTTCCCGACCCCGCCGGGCGGGCGGAAGCCTTATGCCGGCGCTGCCCTCTGCTACGGTGCGGGCAAGCTCTTTGCGCTGCGCGGGAACAAGACCAAGGAGTTCTGGCGCTACAACGCCGGTTTCCCGCTGGGATACGGTTCGCCCAAGTCCGGGTCGCAGGCAAGCACGGCCTCGTTGCCTAGACTTGCGCTCGCGGCGGCGCCGAACCCGTTCGTGGGCCGGACCCAGCTTCGGTACTCCTTGCCGGCGGCCGGACTCGTGCGGCTCGAGATGTACGATGCGACCGGCAGGCTGGCCCTGGTCGTGCTGGACGGCCGGCAGGACATGGGCGAGCACGTGGCCGTGCTCAACTCCGAAGGCCTGGCCCGCGGCGTCTACCTCCTCCGGCTGACTACCGGTTCCGGGGCCGAAGCCAGGAGCGTCAAGTTGATTGTGAGATAGCGGCCGAGAGCGGGCATCCGGCCCGCTCCACGGATGCTATGCAGGGGCGCACCTCCGCTGCGCCCCTGCCTTCTTATCCGAGATATGGCAGACGCGGCGGGGAGTGGGTCGCGGAGAAGGACGAAGGCGGGAGGATGGAGCCGGGATTCAGTGAGTCGGAGTTGCCACCTACTTGCTGGCCGGCTCGCGGGAAGGCGCCGGCCACACCGGCCTGACGGGGTAGAACCCTGAATCCGACATTGAACCACCACGACACCAAGAGCACCAAGCATACACCGGACACTTCCGTCCGGACCCTCTTTGTGTCTTTGTGCTTTTGTGGTGAATCCCTATCTCGGTTCTGGGTCAGAAGTCTCCTGTTGTATTGCGGCGAACTTCGGCTAGTCTTAGGTTGGAGGTAAAGCCATGCAGTTTCTGGTAATCGCCGGTGACGAACAAGATGCGCACGAGCGCCGCCTCGCCCTGCGCGACAAACACCTGGCCGTGGCCAACCATCTCAGGGCCATGGGTAACCTGCTCTATGCCGTGGCGACGCTTGACGCCAACGGCCAGCCGAACGGCTCGATGCAGGTGGTTCAGTTCAACTCGCGGGCCGACCTCGACCGGTCGCTCCAGCAGGAGCCTTACGTCACGGGTAAGGTCTGGGCCAAGGTCGACGTGACGCCCTGTCGGATTGGCCCGATGTTCGCGGTGCGCTAGCCCGGCCCAGCCGCCCAGCGCGAAGTTCACGCCCCTGGCCCGGTAGCCGTTGCCCACCAGCAGCTTCGCCTGGTACCAAGGGGGGCAAGTTGAGAGCCCACTCGCCGCTCGACCTTCTTCACATCCGGCGACCAGGCCGGCAGGCCGTCGTTGACCATCGCCAATCCGTTCGTAATATCTGTCGGGCGGGCGCATTGCCGCCGGTCAGTCGTTGCCGCGGTTTCGGCCCGCCAGCGAGGAGTCATCTTGAGTAGAACTCGAACCTTGCCGGCGCTGGCCCTGCTGCTGGTGCTGGCCGGCGCAGCGCGGTCCCAGGCGATCCGCTGCCAACTGCACGAGCCGCCGCCCAACCGGGTGACGGTCGAGGACCTCTGGTGGGTCGACCTGCACAACACCACCTCGAACACCTATACCATCTGGCTCAAGGGTGAGGCAGGGGAGGAGCGCCACGGTACGGTGTACCGTGCCACCACCCGACCCTTCGCGATGCCGCCGGGGCGCAAGCGCGTCCGGCTCGGCGATATCTCCATCGCGGAGCAGTGGGCCAGGCCCGGCTTCGAGGTATTTGTCCAGCGTGCCGGCCGGCTGCCGGAAGGTGACTACTACTACAGCGTGGTCGTGCTGCCCGAGAGCCTGGGTGGCGGGGACACGGCCAGGGTGCACATCGAGAGCCCGAGCCCGCCGCGACTGCTGAGGCCTCGGGACGGCGAGTCGGTGACGTCGGCGACGCCGGACATGACGTGGCTGGGCCAGCGCGGGTACTCCGGGCGGGTGACGTACGAACTGGTGGTGGCCGAAATCCTGCCCGGCCAGTCCAAGGAGGAGGCACTGCGCGGCAACCAGCCGTGGTTCCGCAGGGCGTCGATTTCCGGCAACCAGTTGCGCTACCCGGGTGCGGCGCGCCGGCTCGACACGGGCAAGCGCTATGCCTGGCAGGTACAGACCTATGTCGAAGGCAGGCTCGACCCGGCGCTGTCGAGCGCAGTGTGGGAGTTCACACGCAAGGGCTTCGGCGGCTACGCCCAGCTGCTGCAGCCGCTCAAGGTCACCCGCACGGTGACGCGATACTACAACTGGTTCGAGGTCAAGCTGGAACTGACCAACCTCGGGGCGGCGGACATCGACCAGATCATGATTGCCGACAGCTCGTCCGGGATGCAGCCGACCGGCCAGGCCTGGGCCAGGCGCAAGCCGTCCGGCAACAAGATAACGCTGACGGCCAACGTACCGTCCGAGACCCGGCAGAACACGTCGGCGAGCTGGGCCGTGGCGGCGCTGGACATGAGCACGTGGACGCTCGCGTCCGGCCAGACCGTGTACGTGCGCTATGCGCTGGTGCCCGCGGTCTACGACATCATCAGCCCGCCCCACGTCGTCGGCAAGGGTCTCAAGGTGACCTACCGTGTCGGCTCGAAGGACCGCGTCATCAACGACTCGCTGAAGGCGGTCGACGTCGGCGCCGAAGTCGACCAGGCCTTTGCCATGTCGAACTACCTCATCGTCACCCGGCCTGAGGTACTGCACATGGCCAACCCGGGCGACCACCCCGGCGTCATCCGGTTGCTTCAGTACGCCGGCCGGCTGGCGCGCGAGCGCGAGGGTGTGCTCGGGTTCTTCGTGAACTGGTACGCCGAGCCGAACGCGTACCGCAACACCATCGTCAACCAGTGGGGCAGCAAGATGAACCCGCAGTGGAAGCAACTGCACGGGTACCTGCTGCTGGTGGGCGAGTCGGGCATCATCCCGAGCTGGAACATCCCGATGCACGTCGAATTCACCGGCGGCAGCATCAACAACGTTCCCTTGAGCGACTACCCTTACGCCGATTTCAACGGCGACTGGGTGCCGGAGCTCAAGGTGTCGCGCATCCTGGGCCAGACCGCGGCCGACCTGCGGATTCCGCTCGAGACGAGCCTGCGCCTTCGCGACCCAGGTTCCGGGGTGTCGAACGACATGCGCCAGGCCATGATCCTGAGCGGCTACGTCAACGGCGGCGAGAACTTCAAGGGCCACTGCGAGCTGGGCAAGGACGTGCTCATCGGCAAGGGCATTAACACCTTTGCCCTGCACTATGTCGACCAGTCGCCCGAGTACCAGAACTGGGACGACATGACCCAACTGGTCAAGTTTTGGGGCACGAACAAGGACTTGATGGTCTACGACGGGCACGGCCACCCGACAGCGTGGTCGGGCAGCCTCGGAGCGGGCGGCGTGTCCGGGCTCGGGATTTCCGGCTTCAACACCCGGCCGGTGGCCATCGGCTTCTCGTGCCTGACCGGCAAGTACGACGACCCGAACGGCTCGATTGCCCGGGAGTTCCTGCGCAACGGCGCGGTCTGCTACCTGGGCGCGACCCAGGAGTTGGCGGTCACGGTGATGAACGCGCTGGTGTCGGACCGGTTCTGGCACAACTGGAGCCGCACCAACCGGTTCGGCGACCTGCTGCGCAACGTCAAAGCGGACGAGGCGTTCTACCACGCGCCGTACGAGTCCTACCCCTGGCAGTACACCTACCTGTTTGTCTACGCCTTCAACATGTACGGCGACCCGGCGTTCGGAGGTAAGCCATGAAACACGCGTTCCCAATTCTATTCGCCCTGTTCCTGGCCGCGGCCGGCGCGGTGCGGGCCCAGGAGCCGCCGGCGACAATCACCGTCACCGTGCCCGACTACCACGTGGCGAAGGGCACGGACGTCGACATCGTGACGATTCCCGGCGGCAGCCTGCTCTGTGCCGAAGAGGGCCGTCCGCTGGTGCCTTACTTCTACACCGACGTCGAGTACCCGGCCGGGTTTCGGGTGCAGGCCGTGACCATGAAGCGGCGGTCAGAGCCGAAGTCGGACTCGGGCATCAGGCTCGGCTTCACCCAGATTGACACCGCCCCGCTGCCCGAGCGGAGCAAGAAGCTGACGCCCTACCCGGAGAAGGACTTCGACTGGCGGACCTGGTACAAGCCGGACGGCTCGACCCGGCTGGTGGTGCTGGTCTACCCGTTCCGCTACGAGCCGAAGACGACCCGGGTCCAGTTCTTCAAGGAGTACGAGTTCGACGTCAGGTACGTCAAGAGCGACGTCCGCCTCGGCGCGGTTCGGCTCGA
>CAZVCQ010000032.1:1295-13919 GCA_964626085.1 uncultured bacterium | reverse complement strand
CGACCGACGGCGGCGGCACATGGAACCCGATGAACTCCGGGCTTGAAGGCCGCGCCGTGACGGCGCTTGAGTTCGCGGACCATGGCGGTGACTACCTGATTGCGGGCACGGTCGGAGGCTCCTGCTATGCCTGGCAGTTCGGTGCCGGCATCGCTGAGAGACGATGGACGGGTGGCGATGGACTAGGAACGTCAGGCAGTCTCCACGCGTGGCCCAACCCGTTCATCTCATGCTGCCGGGTTGTTGGACACGAGCGCGACGAGTTCACCATCTTTGATCACTCGGGCCGGCAGGTCGGCATGGCAAAGGGTGACCGGATTGGTGCGGGGCTTGCAGCCGGCGTCTACTTCGTGCGCGGCATCGAGTCAAACACAGCGCCGGTTCGAATCGTCAAGACAAGGTAAACTTCGGGCACTGAAACCAGCCGGGGCAGGCGTGTTGCCTGCCCCGGTTGCGTTTTGCGGCGGTTCGACTACTGCTCGAACTCGCCGCCGCTGTCGATTTCCTCGACGCCCTCGTCGCGCAGGCGGCGGTCGGGTCTGAAGTTATTGAAGTTCCAGGTCAGGTTAAGACTGACCATCGGCGAGCTGCGCTCGAACCGGAAGTGGTTGTAGAAGTCCGCGCCCTCGGCCGTGGATTCGAACTTGCCGGTTCCGAGCAGGTCCCGGACCTGCAGAGTGAGCGAAAGCTGGCGGTTGAGGAACTGCTGCCGGATCGCCGCGTCGGTGATGAAATGGCCTTCGTCGCGATCCTGGGCATCAGCCTCCGGGCTCTCGAAATGCAGACCGAGGGTCAGCCGGGTCTGGGTCGGAAGCCGGAAATCGGTGGAGAGACGTCCACCCCAGTTGAAGCTTGAGTTGGAGAAGTCCTGACCGGCGGCTTTGCCCGTGATGCGATAGTCGTACAAATCCCCGGACAGATTGATGCTCCACCACTTGACCAGTTGCAGGTCGAAGAGCAGTTCGGCCCCAAGCGAGTAGTCGGTGCCGACGTTGTCGGCGGTGAACAGGATGACACCCGGTTCATAGACCGACCTGACCCGTTCGATCACGTCGTGAGTCACGCGGTAGTAGCCTTCGGCCGATATCCGGCTCGCGCCGAGCGGCATCTGCCAGCCGGCCTCGAGCGCGTCGGTCAACTCCGGCCTCAGTTCCGGGTTGCCGCGCCGGACGTTGTAGGCGTCCTGGCGTGAGAGGAACGGCCACAGTTCCCAGCCGCGCGGGCGCTCGATGCGTCGGGTGTAGCTCGCCATCACCTGCTGGTTGGCGGGGAGGTCGTAGGAGATGTGCAGGTTCGGGAAGTAGTCCCAGCGGTTGAACGGATACGTGCCCGAGTCCGAAACGACCGCTCGGTCCGACCGCTCGACGCGGAACGCGGGCTGGAACCCGAACTTGGAGAGCTTGCCCGAATACTGCGCGTAGAGGGCGTGGATGTTGTCGGAGTAGTCCACGGCCTGGCTGTACTCGGGGCGGTACTCGTAGCTGTCACCGGCCGCAACGTGCTCGAAGACCTCATTGACGTTGCGCGCCCGGTGTATTCCCAACTGGTAGCCGGCCTCGAACTTGTCGTCCTCGTCCAACGGCAGCGTGTAGTCGAGCTTGGCCCGCAGCGGCTGGCGCGGACCCGACTCTTCTTCGCGCCGACCGCTGATGAGGTTCCCGCCTTCGGTGCTCAGGAGGTTCACAGTGCGGTCGGTCCCGTCGTGCCGGTTGTAGCTGATCGAGGCCGCGAGCTGGTGGCCCTCGCGGTCAAACGTGTGCTGGTGGTCGAGGTTGGCGGACAGGAATCCGCCCCCGCGCCGCGATGAGTCACGGCTGACTTCACGGGCCGTGTCGGCTCCGGGTACGGTCCACAGCCGGTAGTTGGCGAACTGGTTCATCCCGAACCCGTGGTCACCGTAGCGGAAGCTGAGGCTGGTCCGGTCGTGGTTGGAGAACTTCATGTCGCCTCCGGCGCGCAGCCCATAGGAGGACCGCCCACGCTCGCCTTCCCCGCTGGAGACAGCCCAGTAGGTTGTGTCTCCTGAGCGGGTCCAGCTCTCGGTAGAGCGCGTGCCCGGCCACTTGCCGTTGCGCAGGTCCGCACCCGCGAAGAGGCTCAGGCCGTTGAAACGGTAGTTGAGGAGCAGACTCCCGCCGTAGCGCTGGGGCCAGCCGCCGTCAAGACTGGCGGTACCGCTCAGGCCGGCCTGTCGTTGTTTCTTCAGCAGCACGTTGATGATGCCGGAGATGCCCTCGGGGTCGTACTTGGCCGACGGGTTGGTGATAAGCTCGATCTTGTCGATGCTGCCGGCCGGAATCTGCTGGAGTGCGTCGCTGCCCTCAATCGGCGACGGCTTACCGTCGACCAGCACCGTGTAGTTGCCGCTCCCGCGCAAGGTCAGGTTGCCCTCGACGTCCACTTTCACCGAAGGCACGTTTTCCAGCACGTCGACCGCCGTACCGGACGCGGCCGTGGCCATCTTGGATACATCGACTACTTTCTTGTCGATGCGGTACTCAAGCGTGGGTCTTTCGGCGGTGGCCTCGACCCCCTGCACCGCCACGGCGGCCTGCCGCAGGGTTGTCTTGCCCAGGTCGCGGATTGCGCCGGGTCCAACGGCAACGTCACCGATCGTTTTGTCTCGGTAGCCGATGAACGAAACCTCGACGAAATAGCGACCGGGGCGGACACCGGGCAGAGTGAACCGGCCCGACTTGTCGGTGATGGTGCCGTTTACCTGCGAGCTGTCGCGGAGGCTGCGCAGCACTATGTTGGCGTACTCGATGGGTACGTTCAGGTCAGCGTCATAGACCTGGCCGGTAATCGAGCCGGCCGCCATGCCGGGGCCCGTTCCAGGCCCGGGCTGTGCGAAGACGCCCCCGACCGCACCGAGGGCTAGAATGAAGAAGGCTGCCAGAGGCAGCCGGATTTGACGATGTTCCATTCTCATATGATACTACAGACCCGCCGGCGACGGAAATCCTGCGTGCTGTCGGCGACATCGGTCCGGGGTGCAACATCCGCGAACCTGACTGCGTCGGAAGTAGAAAAGAAGGGAGCCTATGAAGACGTCTCTGATGGTGGCCGTTGCAGCTTTCTGTCTTGCGGGCGTTGCCGCGGCGCAGCCGGGCGTGGGTCCGAATGTCGGCACCGTCGTCGGTCGGGTGTACGACGCAGGACAGGCGGCGCCGGTCGAGTATGCCAACGTAGTGCTCTACTCACTGCCCGAGAGTACGCAGGTGAACGGCACGGTCACTGACAAGGCCGGGGCGTTCCGGCTCGACGGGGTGAAGCCGGGCCGATACTACCTGGAGATATCGTTCATCGGGTACCGCGACCGAGTCATGAAAGAGGTTGAGGTCACAGGCGGGGCACAACTCGACCTGGGCCACATCGATCTCGAACAGAAGCCGATTTCGGTGCAGGGGGTAGAGGCGACTGCCGAGAAGCCCGCCATCAGCTACGAGGTGGACAAGAAAGTCATCGAGGTTTCCAAGCTCCCGAATGCCGCCTCGGGCACCGCCGTTGACGCGCTGCGCGACGTCCCTTCGGTCAAGGTTGATATCGAGGACAATGTCACGCTCCGCGGCAGCGCCAACTTCAAAGTGCTGATTGACGGCAAGCCCACGCTGCTCGACCCCAACGAGGTGCTCAAGCAGACGCCGGCCCAGAGCATCGACAAGATCGAAATCATCACCAACCCTTCGGCAAGGTATGAGCCGGACGGCGCCGCCGGTATCCTCAACATCCTGCTTAAGAAACAGAAGGGCCGCGGCACGAGCGCGCTCATCAATGCGAACGCGGCCCTGAAGGGCCGCTACGGCGGCGACGCGCTCCTCAGCCTTCGACAGGGAATCGCCAACGTATATGCCGGCGGGAACGTCCGGCGGTACACCTCCGACTGGAATTCAGAAGGCGAGACGCGGATATTCACAGCGGCCGACACCTGGTTGAGAACCGACAGCGGAACCGGTCGCTGGGCCGGGCTGACCGGCGCCGGCCGGGCCGGACTCGACCTCACGTTCGGCCCGCGCGACAAGTCGAGCGTCTCCGGGCGCTATGGCAGCTTCGACGGCGGCACTAACGGCAGTTCCGATAGAGCCGAGCGACATGTGCCCGGCGACTCCTCACAGCAGTACCGAACCGGCACCCGCCGGGAGTATACTCGGCGTTTCTTCTTCGTATCCGCCGATCACGAGCATCTCTTTGACACGACCGGGCACAAGCTCACGGCCAGCGCGTACGTGGTCGGCAATGGCGGCGGCAATAGTTCGACAACGGCGAACCTTGATTCGGCCGGAGACGATACCACCAGCGGACGCCGGAGCAAGGAAGAGGGTCCCATGAACCGTGCGAACCTCGAGCTCGGGTATACGCTGCCCGTGCGCCAGAAAGACAAGCTCGAGGCCGGGTACCAGAGCCGGCTGGAAGGGACGGACCAGGACCTCAATGTCAGTCTGTACGACACGACAGCACGAGGCTGGGTGTCCGACCCGCGCTCCAGCCATGCCTACGCGGGCACGCGGGATATCCATTCGCTCTACGCGACATACACCTGGAGCTGGCGTGAACTCGGGCTGCAGCCCGGACTGCGCGGCGAGTATGGCAACCGGGTCGTCACGGTCGCAGACTCGGCCAACCCTTGGACGATGCGCCGCTGGGATTACTTCCCGAGTCTGCACGCGACCTACGGACTGGGCTCCGGCCGGCAGGTCAAGGCCAGCTACTCACGCCGCATCGACCGGCCCGACCCCTGGTACCTGCGGCCGGTCGAGGTATGGTACGACGAGCACTGGGTGGGCATCGGGAACCCGGCGTTGAGGCCTTCGTTCACCAATTCATGGGAGGCAGGCTGCGAAGTGCCGTTCGGCGCCAACTTCCTGTCCGGCGATGTCTACTACCGAACCACGAGTGACATAGTCGAGTGGATCACAAAGAGATACGAACCGGACTCGACCGTGCTGCTTCAGACCGCCGCCAACGTCGGGAGCGACCGCTCAATCGGCGTCGAGGTGACCGCGAATATCTCCCCGTTCAAGTGGTTCACCGCCTACCTGACCGGCGACGTCTACCACTATCGCGAGGAAGCCACCGCCATCGGGCTCGACACGCCCCGCGCCACCATTACCTGGAGCAGTTCAGCCAACCTTACGTTCCGGCCGGCCACCAACACGCAGGTCCAGCTCAACGGCTACTACTCGGGGCCGAACGTCAGCGCCACGACCACATCGGACGGGTGGCTCGGCGCCAACCTCGCGGTCAAGCAGAGCCTGCTCAAACGCGCGCTCTCGCTAACGTTGCGCCTGAGCAACATACTGGGTTCGAGGACCCAGCACTGGAGAACCGAGGGTGAAGGTTTCCGTACGACTACATCGTACAAGACCGAGGGCCTGACCGTCTCGCTCGCGCTCAGCTACAACTTCAACAACTTCAAGTTCAACCCCAAGATGCGGGCTGGTGAAGGGATAGAGCAGGAAGGTGCCGGCGGCGGTGGTGCGGGTGGTCCGCAGCGCTAGCGTCTGGCTTTGGACTGCGGGGGGCGAAAGCCCCCGCTTTTTCTTTGCCCCACTCCGCGTCCCTTCGTTCCTTTGCGTCCTAGTGGTGCAACGTTCGACTTGGGCCGACGAGCCCAACCTCGGTCCTAGCGAGTCGACGTCTCATCAAGAAGCGCGGTGATGCGGTTGCGGAGCGTGGCCAGAATCGGCAGGTGTTCGAGCCCGACCTCTGCCGCCCAGCGTTCGAGTTCCTCCAGCTTGGGTGTGAGCTTCTGCTCGTCCTTGCTGCGGCTGAGCAAACGATACAACTTCCTTGCATAGACCCGCGTCCATGCCGCCTCGACCGAGGCCGGTTTGATGCCAGCGGCCGAGAGTTCGCCCTCAACCAACCGGTTCAGTCGGCGCTGCGCTTCCTGGCCACGCGCGTACGCCCTGACGCGTGCAAGTCTCTTGCGCACCGGCTCCGGTTTCAGCTTCGCCCGTGTGACGTGATGGTCGTATTTCTCCACGGCCTTGGCCACGCGAGAGGACAGCTTGCGGGCGAGGCTGGCCACACGCTTGTAGCCGCGCTGCTCGATCACGGTAGGCTGTGAGGTGTAGGCGTTCAACAGGTCGGCGATGTCGGCGAACGAAGCCCGGCACGCCCGCAGATAGTCGGCGACAAACCCGAGCGATGGGTAGGGGGCTTTGCCGAGTTCGACCTTGCCGATGAGTTGGTGGTTGCCTTTCCCTTGCCTGCCCATCAGCACCGCCAGTTCCTGCTGGGTCATGCCCTCGCGCAAACGGAGTTCGCGCAGCCTCAGTCCCATTTCGGGCGTGAATTTGAACATCTCTTTCGACCGGCTCATATTGTCCGCATGATACCAATAAGACTCATGCGGGTCAATGGCTAGGATGGGGGATAAATCACTGAATCAGTGGCGGTTCAGGACGCTAGGCGAGTCGCCGTGGGGGTCACTGGGGGGACGGTTCGGAGGGTGGTCTGCGGTGCGGTCCAGAAAGGGATTCTGGGGGCGATTCTGACGACGATGTGCGGCACGATTCGCGGAGTGACTTGCTGGGTCGTTCGGTAGGTGACATGGAACACGACGGGCGGAGTTTCCCCGACTGCGATTCCCGCCGCTACCCGCGGCATCAATCTCAGAGCAACCCGCGGCGCAACTCGCAGGATGACCTGCAGGGCTACCTACAGGATAACTTGCAGGGCGATTCGCAGGGCGACTTGCGGAGCTACATGCCGATGCTCGTCGTCCTCGGTGTGCCTTGTGCCGCCGCTGCAGTGCGACCGCAGAGAGGGTCCTCCCCGGCAGTGTCTCATTTCACCTTGCTCTTCCCCTCGGGCGCGAACTTGGTCAGGAATAGGGATTGCGCGCCATCCGGAACGTGCAGACGGGTCCCCGTGACGATGTATCCGCCATCGGAAGTCTGCCGAACGCAGCTTGCGTCACCTACGCAGAGCGAGTCTGTCCATGACAGTGTTCCGTTCGGCGAAATACGGAGAAGAACGGCCGTGATCCAACTCTCGCCCCCGGGGTCGATGGACCCCGCCACAACGTAACCGCCGTCGCCGGTCCGTTCAATCCACTCTCCAGAACTGGCTTCGCTCGACGCATATTCCTTCACCCACATCGGATCGCCATTCGCGGTCGTCTTGAGCAAGTAGATACCCGCGTCGTTCTGCGTTGGGCCGGTTGCGACGTATCCGCCGTCGGGCGTCTGCTGCACCGAGAGAGCGTAGGTAATGCCGTTGTATGTCCGAAGCCAGTGCGGGTTCCCCAGAGAGTCCACCTTGAGCAGGGTCTTGGTCCCGATGATGAAGCCCCCGTCGGAGGTCCTGCCTAGCGGAACGTGGGCTTCACCATAGGGCATATTGTAGTGGATGGGGTAACGCGCACCCCATTGAGGATTCCCCAGGCTATCGGTCTTGAACAGCACCAGACCGCTATCATCACCCGGGAAAACAGCAGTCAGATAGTAACTGCCGTCGTTTCCGACCACCGAATAGCCCACTGCGTCTGTGGTCTCGCTCACTGCGCTCTGCCGTATTACATGGCCGGTATCGTCAGTCTTGATGAGCCAGGCGTTCTCTTGCCAACCCGGTGTTAGCGTCCCGGACCCAGCCACGACGTAGCCACCATCGGCGGTCTGTTGGACCGAACTTGCCTCGACCCCACTGCTTCCCTTGATGGTCTTCACCCACGTAGTCACTCCCTGCGCATTAACCTTGACCAGAAGAGCCGCTGAGGCTGGGCTGCTATCGCTGAAACTGGTCCCGCCAACCGCTATGTACCCGCCATCTATCGTCTGCTGAGCGCAGGCACCGTGGGCCGTGCCCGATCCTGCAAAGGTCTTTGTCCATTGTACCGCTGGCGGGGCTCCGACGCGGGTCGAAGACGAGACTCTTGTGCCAGTCTTCTCCGCGAGCTTAGCCGCAGATGATCCGCCATCCCTAGGTTTTCTCTGCGCCGGGCTTCTACTTGAGCAACTTGCCGACAAGGCGTGACTGGCAAGCGCTACGGCGATCAGCAGCCAGGTCACGCGCGTTCGTATCTTTGGACTGCTAGCGGAACTAGAGCCGGGCGCCAAGTGCATAGTCACGGGAACAAGTTATGGCGCAGCCAGCCAATGTCAAGAGCGTGATGCGGGTAGGCGCTACTCGTTCGGCTCGCGGGCAAGCCGGTTGAGCATGTCGGCAACGAGCGGTTCGGTCTCTGGCACGTTCCGAGTGGCAACCTCCCAGATGATCTGCATGTCAATGCCGAAGTACTCATGGGAGACAATGTTGCGGAGGCCGATCATCCGGTGCCACTCGATGTCGAGATACGTGCCTCTGAGTTCCTCGGGGATGTTCCTCGCTGCCTCGCCGATGACCTCAAGGTTGCGCAGTACCGCATCCATCGTCTTCTCGTCCTTGATGAACTCGGCGTAGGTCAGGCCTGCCGTGTACTGCCTGATTCTGGCAATTGCCTGACTGAGGTCTTCAAGCCGAATCCGGGCCGGGCGGTTTGTCACGCGTAGACGACTTCACTCAAAACCCGGTCACGGTACTGAGGCTTGAGTGCCGGGATGGTGACGAGGTCGACACGCATCCCGAGGACCCGCTCCAGGTGGTCTTTGACGTCCACTATCTCCCAGCCGATGGGCGCGGAGAACTCGACGAGTATGTCAACGTCGCTCGCTTCCGTCTGCTCGCCGCGCACGTACGAGCCGAAGAGGCCGAGGCGCTTGACATGGAACTGCGAAGCCAGCAGGGGTAGAGCCTCCCGCAGGGCTTGCTCTATCTTAGTTCGTGTCTTCAAAGGCAGTCATCCTCGATATCAGGTTAGGCGCGGCGGGCTGTATGTCAAGCGGATGACTTCTGCCGCTTCTCCGTGTAGGCGGCGACGGGGGCGGCGCGGGTACCGCCGAGCCCGCCGGAACCAAGGTGGATTGCTTGCGTTTAGGGAGAAGACGTTTGGAAGGGCAGGATCTCGGAGAGACAATCGGCTCGATGCTGCACATGTCAAGGCACTGGGCGATTCCTGACGCGCGGGGGAGCAGGGGCCGAAGGCCATTTCCGATTGTAGATTGACGCGGCCGTAGGCCGCGAGCTAGTCAGTCCCTGGTTCTTTTCTTAGTCCTTCGTCCCTGCCGGCCATCCCACGCGGTTCATTTTAGTGAACCGCGGCGGGCCCCGGACGATGTGATTGCCGGGCTGCACGAGGCGCTCGGTCCTTTCGTCCCTTGCCCAAGGCGACTCGCCCCAGAACCGAGATAGGAGTTGGCCTCAGAGGTCCACGTCGGACGTTGCACTGCAAAGGCACCAAGATACAGAGATGGTCCGGACGGAAGTGTCCGATGCATGCTTAGTGACTCAATCTCGGATTCGGGGACATTGACATGGGCTGTGTTCCCCGCTATTCTGGACTCAGGCTATGAGCAAAGTCGAGTCTATCGAGCATGACATCCAGCAGTTGAGCGGCGAGGAGCTCGCCGACCTCCGGCAGTGGTTTTTCGCGTTTGATGCCGAGGCATGGGACCGTCAGTTTGAGGAGGACGTAAGGGCCGGCAGGCTCGACAAGCAGGCCGAGTGGGCGCTCCACGACCACGCCGCCGGCAAGACCACCCGGCTTTGACCCACCACGCCGCGCCCGAATACTGGCGCCGCTACAATGCCCTGCCGGAATCCGCCCGCAAGCTGGCCGACCGTTCATTTGAACTCCTGAAGTCAGATCCACACCATCCCTCGCTGCATCTCAAGCGGGTCGGCCGCTACTGGTCGGTCCGCATCGGTCTTCGCCACCGCGCCGTGGCCGTGGAGGCTCCGGACGGGCTCGTGTGGTTCTGGGTCGGGACTCACGCGGAGTACGACCGGCTGATCGGCTGAGCTGTAGCTTTCCGCAATCTGGCCAGCTGCTGGCAGAAGGTTCCCGACATCCAGCTTGATGCCCGCCCGGCGCTGGCGACGGGAGCAGTACGGATGCAAGGACAGCCTGAATCGCCCATGGCCGTGCCACGGGTTTCCTTCAGGGCGGATTACTTGCGTTTGAGGCCGCGACTGACTACAATGGCGCGATGAGACTACGCTCTATGCAGTACGCACAACGCAAGACGCCGGATGCCTGGGAGACGTCTCCGTCCGGAAAGCGGGGACAGTCCCTCGGAGCGCGCGGACGCGCGGTACAGTCCCCGTTTTCCGGTCATGTCCCGCGCCGCTGTGTCGCGATGCTATGCTGGGCACTGGTGGTGGTTACCGGGTGCGGAACCGCGTGCCGGTGCAACCGTTCCGAGACCGTCTCAATCGCGTCCGCGCCGGAGAGGGTGCGGATCGACGGCCGGGAGTACACGCTGGCCGCCAACGCATGGCGCGACTTCCAGCCGGTAGCGCCGCCGGACGGCCAGCCGCTCATCGTCGTGGTCAAGGTGTCGCCGTCGGACATGATGCCGCTGCCCAGCGATATCGCTATCGACCGGGTCTGGGTGTTGAACGGCAAGGAGCAGTGGTCAGCGCCGCCTGAACCGGCCACGACTCGCCTCGAATCGGCAGTCCGGGGCGGGCCGAAATGGGGACCGGGCATCAAGGTCGATGTGGCCGTTCGGCTGAAGCAGGGAAAGCAGACGTGGCTGCTTCGGGTTGCCGGCGTCGAGATCAAGCGGACCGACTGAAGCCGAAGTAAGATGTAAGATGGAAGATGTGAGATGTAAGAAGTCCCGGCAGACGAAGCCAGAAGTCAGAAGCTAGATGCGAGAAGCTAGAAGTCAGGACCGGCGGACGAGATGAGATGTAAGATGTCAGATGAGAGATGTGAGAAGTCAGGACTCCGGCTTGGAGCCTTGTGCCTTGGTGTCTTTGTGGTAGAAACCTGTCCGTCCTTCTTTCGTGTGTTTCGTGTTTTCGTGGCTACCTTCCCGGCTTCTTGACCTTTGAGTCTCAGCCTGTAGATTTCCGAGATGGCGCAGAGAATAGCCGTCTGTAACCAGAAAGGCGGGGTCGGCAAGACCACGACTTCGGTCAGCCTGGCTGCGGCGCTGGCTTTGCGCGGAGGTCGTGCGCTGCTCGTGGATATGGATCCGCAGGCGCACGCCACGCTCGGGCTGGGAGTCGACCGTTCCACACTCCAGATATCTGTCTACGAGGCGATGTGTGAGGCGCAGCGGGTCACCGACGCGGTGCTCAAGGACCGGGCCGAGAACCTCGACCTCCTACCGGCGTCGGTCAGCCTCGCCGGCGGCGAAGTGGAGTTGATTGATGCCGATGAGCGCGAGTTCCGGCTTAACAAGGCGCTGTCACTTGTCGACTTTGAGTATCAGTACATCGTCATTGACTGCCCGCCGTCGCTTGGGATTCTGACGGTCAACTGCCTGGTTGCGGCACAGAGCGTGCTGATTCCGGTTCAGGCCGAGTACCTGGCCATGGAAGGAATGTCGCGGCTGCTCGATACCGTCAACCTTGTCCGGCAGGGGCTGAATCTCACCTTGGCGATTGAGGGCGTGCTCCTAACCATGTACTCGTCGCGCCTTAGTCTTGCCCAGCAGGTGGCGAGCGAGGTGCGGAGCTACTTCAAGGAGCAGGTGTTTGACACTGTGATTCCGCGCAGCGTGCGGCTGGCTGAGGCGCCGAGCTTCGGGAAGACGATTTTCGGCTATGACGGCCATTCGGCCGGAGCGCAGGCATACCTGGCATTGGCCGACGAAGTGCTGGCGAGGCACAAACGAGAGGAAAGTACAAAGTGATAAGTGATAAGGACAGAACAAGGCAAGGCAAAGTCATAGGGACAAGTCCGGATCCGCACTTTGTCCTTAGTCCTTTGTCCTTTGTACTTGCCCGGAGGGCGTGCCATGCGTAAGGCGCTGGGCAAGGGAATCAGGGCGATAATACCGGAAGAGACCCAGGCCGCGATGGCCGCCGAAGCGCGGCCCGTCCGGATTGACGAAATCAGGCCCAACCCGTTTCAGCCCCGGGCAAAGGCCGAGGAGAACCTCGACGAACTGGTCGCGTCGATAAAGACGCACGGCGTGCTGCAGCCGATTATGGTGCGGCGCCGGCGCGACGGCTATGAAGTGGTCATGGGCGAGCGCCGGCTGCGGGCGTCGAAGCTCGCCGGCCTCGAACAGGTCCCGGCGGTCATCCGCACGGTCGACGACCTCGAAATGCTCGAGTTCGCCTTGATTGAGAACCTGCAGCGCCAGAACCTGAACCCGATTGACGAGGCGATGGGGTACAAGCGCCTGAACGAAGAGTTCAGTCAGACCCACGAGACTATCGCCGAGCGCGTGGGCAAGGACCGGTCGACCGTATCCAATGCGCTCCGGCTGCTGACGCTGCCCTTCAAGGTGCGGGATGTACTGGCCGCCGGTCAGATAACTGCCGGCCACGCCCGGGCGCTCCTGATGAGCGAGAGCCGGAGGGTGCAGGTCGAGGTATGCGAACGGATAGTGAAGGAAGGGTTGTCCGTCAGGCAGGTCGAGAAGCTCTGCGGCCAGCCGAAGTCGAAGGGACCGCTCAAGTCGAAACCGGAGAAGGACATCCATATCCGCGAAGTAGAGGAGAGGCTGACCGCGTACCTTGGCACCAAGGTCGTCATCAATCCGGGCAAGGCCGGGGCAGGGGAGATTGTGGTGCACTACTTCTCGCTGCGAGACCTCGAGCGGATGGTTGAGAAGATGA
>CAZVCQ010000032.1:0-1195 GCA_964626085.1 uncultured bacterium | reverse complement strand
CGCAAAGAGCTTTCGTTCTTCGTCGCCAGCAACTACAGCACGAACTCGTTGCGGTTCAGCCTGCCGCTATGGGTAGTTCGGCTGTTGGCTGTGGTCGCATGCCTGCTGGCTCTGCTCGTGGTTGTGGCTTTGGTGATGACCCTGGCCGGGACCTACCGGCTCGGCCGGCTTTCTCATCTTGAGCGCCGTAACCGGACGCTCGAAGCCGAGTTTGCCAAAGTAGTGTCCCTGCGAAGGCAGCTCGCGCAGGTCGAGGAGCAGAGCCGGAAGATGGCGACGATGCTCGGGATTGAGAAGACGCCGGCCCCGGTGAACTGGGATTCGGTGCCGCTCGACTCGCAGGCGCTGCCGGAGTGGCTCAAAGGCAAGGTCTGGGGAGCCGAGCCGGTGCCGACGATGGTGCCGGTTGAGGAGTACGGCGTCTCGCAGCGAGCCAAGGCCCCGCACTTGGCAATTGACCTGGCTGCGGCGGAGGGCGCTCCGGTGCGGGCGACCGCGGATGGGGTCGTCGAACAGCGCGCAGAAGACCGGCAATACGGCCGTTTCCTGCTGCTCAAGCACGGCCAGGGATACGAAAGCTACTATGGCCATCTGCAGGACTGGAACGTGGACAAGGGTGATTCGGTCCAGGCCGGGCAAACCATCGCCTGGGTCGGCACTACCGGTAAGTCTACCGCCCCGCACCTCCACTTCGAGATTCGCAAGGACGGACAGCGGATCGACCCGGCCACCGTCCTCAAGTTCTGACGGGAGGAGAGTATGGAAAGCGTGTATGAAGTGATCATGCGGCGGCGGACCGTGCGGTCGTTTACCGACCAGCCGGTCGAGGAGGAGAAGGCCCAGAAGTTGCTCGACGCCGCAATCCAGGCGCCCTCCGGCGGCAACATCCAGCCGATCTCCATCATCAGAATTGAGAAAGCCGAAGGCCGCGACAAGATGGCCAAGCTGGCCGTGAACCAGCCGTGGGTCGCGAAGGCGCCGCTCTGTCTGCTTTTCTGCATCGATTTCCATCGGACCGGGAGGTGGGCCGAGGCCGAGGGCGCGAGCTACGGCGGCGAGAAAGCGCTGATGAGTTTCCTGCTGGCTTACGCCGACGTGTTCTGCTCGACCGAGAATGCCGTCCTATGTGCGACCAGTCTCGGCCTGGGCACGGTCTACATCGGCATGGTGCTGGCCGCGATGACCGAGATCCGCA
>CAZVCQ010000031.1:0-14022 GCA_964626085.1 uncultured bacterium | reverse complement strand
ACTATACACAACCCTTGCAGGAATGCAAGCTATTTATTGCTCTGATTAGTATGTATCCGCCGGAGCACGATTTGCTCAAGAATCTTCGCCCTCCGGCCGAGCCGCGCCACGCAGGCATGGCCCTTCATATAGTTATATGGCCACCGAAGCCCGATTTGCTCAAGAATCTTCATCTTCTTTCGGGCCACATTCACAACTCTGTGTAACACAACACGTTAGCGGAATCATCTCTTTGAAAGGGGCTGAAATCGACGCCCTGCGAACCACCCTGGGAACCGTCCCGGGAACGGTTCTGGGGATGATTCTGATAGGGGTTTGCAGATGGACTTCCTTGGCGGTTCTGCGGCTGGTTTCCGCCGCGAAAGGCTGAGGGAATCCGTGAGAGACTTGCGGACGGGTGTCCGTGGTGACTGTCGGCCAGACTTCCCAGCCGAATCGGCTCGCGACTCGAAGGCTGAGTTGCGGCGCGACTTGCCGAGGGATTTGCAGGAGGACTGCCAAAGTGGTTTCGACGGTGTCTTGCGGGCTGAGCTGGAAGGCCCGCCCTGAACCAGACCCCATTGAACCACAGATGAACGCAGATGGACGCAGATGACACGAAGTGAGTCTGAGGGAGCGGAAGCGAGTCGAAGGGCCTCTCGGGACACTTCGGATCGGGAGCTGGAAACTTGTCACTCCCGTCGCAGGCGGGACGTTGTAGTAGAACGCGCACGGTTTGGGTGGTATAATCGTCTATACACAAGTGTCGATTGACGAGTGCCGAATGGCGAATGCCGGACTGAGGACCGTAGACAACCGCCAAGGACGCCAAGAGTCGAATTCGGGCAAGGCAGAATTCAGAGACCAGAAACCAGAGTGCAGAATGGCGGATGAGACTGGTGACACAGTGGCCGAGTACAGGAACTCCTCACCCCCACCCTCTCCTCAGAGAGGAGAGGGAGAGCGAAGCAAGGGTGAGGAGGGTATGGCATAGGCATTCGAGAGATCGAATGATTGAGCGTACGGCCCAAAGGCTCGGACACGGTCTGATTCGAACGATGAACGAAGGACGATGAACGACGAACGACTTCCATGAGACGCGGTGAAGTGATTGAACGCAGGCTGCGCGCGCTGGTACGCCAGCGCGTGGCCTGGGATTCGGTCGCGCTGGCGTTGTTCAGCTTGGCTATGGCCGGGGCGTTGCTCCTGCTTGTCGTGAGTCTGTTCTGGAGCGGTTGGGTGACGGCGTTGGTGCTGGCTCCGGTCGGGCTACTGGTGTGGCGGATGGCGGCACAGAATCGGTTCTGGAATGTGGCGCGGCTGGTCGAGGAGAAATTCCCGGAAGTGCGGGGGAAGCTGGTTGCGGCGGTGCAGCTAGGCAAATGGGGGTCAGGGGTCAGGGGTCAGGGGTCAGGGGCTAAGGAAGGTTATTCCGAAGAGATGATTGATGCGGCCGTGGCGGACGTCGAGACGGCGTTCGCGCCGCTGCCACTCGGGCGACTGGTCAATCGCCGGCGGGTGCTGTGGGCGGGCGCGGCAGTTGTCTTGATGGCCGTGTGCTTCGCAGCGCTGGTCCGAACTGCACCGGCACGGGTTCGCGTCGGTATCAGCAACGCTTTCGGGGCAGACGCTGGCGTCTCGTTCGAGGTCCAGCCCGGCGATACCGCGGCGATGCCCGGCGGCAGTGTCGTGTTGCGGGCGCGCGTGTCGCCTCCGGGCGTGTTCAGAACCATCAAGCTGGAGAGGACAGGAAAGGACATCGGAGTAGCGAACCGCCAAGGACGCCAAGACCGCCAAGTCCGAACCGAGACCCGGCGCGTCGAGCTGAAAGGCGACACGTGCCGCATTTCGCTGGCCGCAGGCCACGGGTTCGAGTACCGATTCCGCGTCTTGGGCCGGTCGTCGGACCCGCACCGCGTGCGCGTGCTGGAACCGCTCAGCATCGAGCGGCTGGTGTTCACTCTCCGTCCTCCGGCCTACTCGGGCCTGCCCGAGGTTCGTGTCTCCGGCAGGGAAGTCACCGGGCTGAAGGGAACCTTGGTCAGCATTGAAGGCGAGGCAAACCGTCTGATGTCAGAAGGCCGGTTGGTGCTGGGGCAAGATACCGTTTGGTTTTCGTTGGGGCCTGGGACACGATCCGAATCGTCGGACGATTCGGTCATGTCCCGTGACTCGAGCTTCTTCAGGACCGAGTTCACCATCAAGGGTGATGCTGCGGGTGCGATTGAGCTCGCCGACACTGAGGACAAGGTACTGCAGTCGGCAACAGAAGTGCGGGTGCGGGCAATTGCCGATGAGCCACCGTTCGTGAAGCTCTTCGGGCCCGGGCGTGACGTTGACCTGCCGGTTTCGATGAGAGTGCTGCTCGGAATCAACAGCATTGACGACTTCGGTCTGGGCGATTTGTACCTGCACTATGGGAAGGATTCGATTGATGCGCGGGTTCGTCTCAAGTCGCTCTCAGGCCGGCGCGAGGATACGACTCTGTACGCATGGGACCTGTCCGATGCGAACTTGTTGCCGGGCGAGGCGATGCACTATTTCGTGTCGGTGACCGACAATGACGTCGTGTCCGGACCCAATGCGAGCCGGACTGAGATGTTTTCGGTTCGGTTCCCGACCATGAATGAGATATACAATGCGGCGGTGCGGCAGACCGAGCGGACCGAGTCCGAGCTCGGGCCGATGCAGTCGGAGCAGGCCCAGCTTGGCGAGGAGCTGCGCCGGCTGTCGGACGAGATGAAGAAGAGCCGCGAGCTTTCGTGGGAAGAGAAGCAGGCGCTGGAGAAGGTGCTCGGTGGGCAGGAAGGTTTGATGCAGCAGGTCTCGGACCTGAAGCAGGAAGTCTCGGATATGATGAAGGAGCTGTCGCAGGGGATGACCCTTGACCAGCAGACGATGGAGCGGATGAGCCAGCTCCAGCAGCTTCTGTCCGAACTCTTGCCGCGCGAGCTGCAGCAGTCGCTCGCACAACTGCGTGACAAGCTCGAGCAGCAGTCGCCGGACGTGAAGCGGGCGCTTGAGAAGTTCGAGCTCGACCAGGAGAAGATGAAGCAGGCGATCGACCGGGCCCTGGAACTGCTCAAGAAGATAATGGAGGAGCAGCGGCTCGAGGCGCTGGCCAAGAAGTCCGAGGAGCTGGCCAAGGCGCAGGAGGACCTGACCGAGAAGCTCGGCAAGGAGCCGGCCGAGCGTTCGGCGCAGATGGAGCAGGACTTGAAGGAGGCGCTGGACAGCCTGCAGAAGGAGATGAAGGACCTGGCCGACTCGATGTCGGACAAGGAGATCGGCGATTCGCTATCCGACCTGGCGCAGCAGGCCGAGCAGGAGAAGCTGTCCGAAATGGCGCAGGAGCTGGCCAACCAGATGCGGCAGGGCAAGCCCGAGCAGGCGAAGCCGAAGAGCGGCAAGCTGGGGCAGAGCCTGAGGAAGATGAGCCAGTCGCTTAATTCGCTGAGCAAGCAGCTCAAGAAGAAGCGGTCGTCAGAGGTGGCGAAGGAGCTTGGCAATGCGGCCCAGGACCTGTTGATGGTCTCGGATGAGCAGGAGAAACTGGAGCAGGCCTCGACCGGAATGGCCGACCTTTCCGAGCACGCCGCGCAGGAGATGGGACTGCATGAGGCAGCACGGATCGTGGCCGAGAGCCTGGCGAGTCTTAGTTCGCGCAGTATGAGTGTCGATCCAAGTCTCGGACAGGAGCTGGCCAAGGCGATGGTCTCAATGGAGCAGGCGGCACAGGGCATGGTGGATAACCGGGCCGGGGTCGCTGAGCCGAGCATGGCGCAGGCGCGCCAGAGCCTCAACCGGACCGTTCAGGCGCTGCTTCAGGCGATGGACGCGGCAAAGCAGGGCGGTGGGATGTCGGGCGGGATGGAAGGTCTGATGCAGCAGCTTTCGCAGATGACCGGCGAACAGATGGGCATTAACGCGGGGATGTCCGGGTTCCCGATACCAATGCCCGGCGGCCTGAGCGCAGGGCAGATGGCGGCGTTGGGCCGAATCCTCGGTAAACAGCGGGCCCTGCGCGAGCAGCTCGAACAGATGCTTCAGGAGATGGGCGGGACCCAGCCGGGGTTGACATCCAGCCTGGAAGGCCTGCTGGATGAGATGAAGGCGGTGGAGAAGGACCTCTCCGAGCAGAATGTGAGCCGCGAGCTGATTCAGCGGCAGGAGAGCATTCTTTCGCACCTGCTCGATGCCCAGCGCAGCATCCGGCAGCAGGGGTTCAAAGAGGAGAGAGAGAGCGAGTCGGGCAAGGGGTTCGAGCTGCTGCAGAAGCCGCGCCTGCCCGAGGACAAGGGCGAGCGGAATCGCCTGCTGCGTGAAGAACTGATGCGCGCGCTCAAGCAGGGCTACCCGGTGGAGTACGAGCAGATGATACGAGACTACTTCCAGAGGCTATTGGACGAGAAGTAGGAAATGACAAAGGGGAGAATGGCAAAGACGGAGGAGAGGACAAGTGACCAAGTGGAAATGGCCAAGGAGAGAATGGCGAAGTCGAAGGGGCTGGGTTCCGTCCCGGTCTGGTCATTTGTCATGCTCCACTTGCTACTTGCCACTTTGGTTCTGAGCCAGAGCTACCAGAGCGGCCTGATTCTGGAACGGGCCGGGCAGGTGGAACAGGCGTTTGAGGAGTACCGGCTCGCCGTGGCCAAGAACCCGCAGGACCAACCTGCGTATGGCGGCTTCGTGCGGCTCGCCGAGCAGCTGAAGCGATACGACACGCTGGTCGCTGTCAGCCACAGACTGGCCAAGCAGTATCCGGACAGGTCCGAGTACTCATTCGGACTTGCAGGCGGCCTGTTGGCGATGAAGCGGACAGCCGACGCCCGGGCCGAGGGTCGCCGGGCCGCGGAGAAGTGGCCGGACCGGCTTGCCGCACTCGCCGAGGTGTTTGCCCGGCATCAGGATTATTCGTCGGCGATTGACTACTACGAGCAGGCGCGCAAACAGGGCCGCGATGCCTTCTCGATTGCCGACCGGCTGGTTGACCTGTACGAGGCAGCCGGTCGGCCGGGTCCGGCAACGCGCGAGATTGTGTCGATACTCAACACTTCTCCGCACATGCTCGATCGCTACCGGCAGAAGCTATCGGCCCTTGTGGCTCGGGGCGGCGCCGGGCTGATTGGCGAACTGGAGAAGGTCAAAGACCCGGTGGTGCGTGCACGGGCACAGGCCATCGTCTATCTCGCCGCGAAGAGAGAAGCGGAAGCGGTACGGGTGCTGAGGCCCGCGTTGACTCCCAGGGAGCTGTATCAGTTCGCGCAGGAGTGCGAGGCGCAGGGCGCGCTCAGGGCCGCATTGGTCGTCTATCAGGAGAAGAAGGCGCACACCGACGCGGCGCGGGTGCTCCGGCTGATGGGGCGGGTCAAAGAGGCGCAGGCCGAGCTGGCTATGGACAGCGGTCCCGCAGCCCAGGTCGAGCTCGGCGAGTTGTACCGCGACCAGGGCGACTATCAGCGGGCGGTGGAAAGCTACCAGCGGGCCCTGGTGCGCCAGCCGACCAGCGAGCCGGCTGCTTTCGGGTTGGCCTCAGCCCTGCTCGCCCTCGGCCGCACCGAAGCGGCGCGGGCTGCGGCTATGAAGCCCGGCAAGCTCTCCGACCGCCTGGAGTTTCTTGTCGCCAGGACGTTCTTCTACGAGGGGAAGTTCGACTCGGCCGGCACATACGTGGCCCAACTGGTCAAGCAGTTCCCCCAGAGCCGGCTGGTCAACGACGGATTGGAGCTCGCGGTACTGACCGGGAGCGGGGACCGGGCCAGGGAACTGGCGAGGCTGATGCTCGACTCCGAGACCGGCGTGAGCGACACCAACAAGGCCCGGGTCCTGGCTGATGGAGATGACCCGGTCGCGGAGCAGGCCTGGTTCCTGCTGGCGCGATTCCTCCGTCGCGAGCACAAACCGAAGGAAGCTCTGGCCGCGCTGGACCGATACCGGGCGCGCTTCGGCGGCAGTTCGCTTGCCCCCAGGGCGAGGCTGGAGCAGGCCTCCGTGTATCTCGATGACTTGAAGGACGAAGCGAAGTACCGAGAGACCCTCGAGCAGTTGATCGTCGAGTACGCCGGCTCGGCCTACGTGCCGATCGCCCGCAACCTGCTGGCCGAGGCTACTCAACCAGTCACGCCGGGCGGAATCCGTTGACCGCCGCCCGTCGTTCGTACCGCCCAGTCCCGGCTTGGGACACGATCCGAAATCCCCGGGCGGGTTTCGGTCATGTCTCCGCTGTGGGTTATCTTAGATACTTGCGCTGCTCGGCGGAATAGCTACAATACTGCCGAGCGAATGTCGCCGATGGCCGGCCGAAAGCAGGACAGGCAGCCGCGGTTCCGGTCGTTGGCAGGAGTGTCAAGAGAACCATGACTGAGACCGACGAGAACCACGAAGACGCGAGCGAGCCCGTGGCCGCAGAGGCCACGGTCCTCGTCGACGTTCTAAAGGAACGCGGCGCGCTTCCCGAACCGGAATTGCTGAAGACGTTCCTGGAGGTCCTGGCTGACCTGGAGTCCGCCCATGGCGAGGGCGTGCTCCACCGCGACATCAGCCCGGCGCGAATCGTGCTCAACGGTGAAGGCTGGAAGCTGATTGACTACGGCCTGGCCAGGGTCGGCACGGTCAGGTATATGTCGCCGGAACGCTGCGAGGGCAAGCCGATGGACGCAAGGTCCGACGTCTACTCGCTCGGGGTCGTCTTGTTCCAGGCAGCGACCGGGCAACTGCCGTTTGATGCCGAGATGAAGTTCCAGATAATGGAGGCCCATGCCAGTACTCCACCCCCTTCGCCGAGCGCTTTGAATCCGGCCGTCTCATCGGAACTGGAGCAGGTGATACTCAAGGCGCTTGCCAAGGATCCTTCCGCTCGATTCCAGACCGCCGCGGAGTTCAGGCAGGCGCTTGCGGGCTTGGGTCCCGGGTCAGGTCCGACATCCGGTTCGGCGGAGGAGCCAGCAGCAGAGCCGGTTGAGAGCCCACCTGCAGAGGTCCTGTCCGCGCCTGAGTACGCAGAGCCGTCGGCAGAGCCGGTTGAGCGCCGACCCGCAGAGATTCTGTCCGCGCCTGAGTACGTAGAACTGCCGGCAGAGTCGGTCGAGGTCGCACCGGCAACGGCCTGGTCCGCCTCGAAGCGCGTCAAGCTGGCGCCAATCCTGGTACCTGTGGCGGCCGTCATCGTGGTGGTCTTCGGGCTGCTGGTGCTGACCGGAGCCATCGGCGGCCGGAAGGTGCCACCGGTGACGGGCATGGGAGGGGACGAGGCCGAGCAGGTGTTGCGGGGCAAGGGATTTCGCGTCGAGACCGACAGCGTGGACGATGCGCTCGCGGTTGGGACCGTTGTTGCACAGGAGCCGGCGGCAGGGGAGAGGTTTTGGCGTTCCCAGACGGTGACGTTGAAGTTAAGCACGGGCAAGGTGTCGGTGCCGGTTCTAGCCGGCTTGGCCCTGGCGGACGCGCGCGGACGGCTGGCCGGAGTCGCATTGACCACTGCCAAGGTCGATTCGCAGTACAGTGACGACTACACCGCCGGAGTTGTCGTGTCCAGTGGGCTGAAAGCGGGTACGAAAGTGGCCCCCCGTACGAGTATCGGTCTGACCCTTTCCGCCGGACGGGCGACCTGCCCGGAATGCGGGGCGCGGCGCGAAGCCCGCGCGAAGTTCTGCACGAAGTGCGGGTTCAAGTTCTAGGGGAGCTGCAAGTGACGAATTGCGGGTTGCGAGTCGAGGAGGCAGGGTGAGGCGAAGCTTCCCGCGTGCGATTCTGGTGCTGGTGGTGCTGGCGGTGAGCGTGGGCCTCGTCTTCGCGGCGAAGACCTGCCCGAGCTGTGGAGCGACCAACAAGGACAGCGATAAGTTCTGCAAGATCTGCGGGGCGAAACTGCCCGACGCGTCGCCGTCCCGACCCGCACTACCCCGGGTTGCGGGTTCCGTCTCGGTGGAGGGCCCGGTGGTGAGGATCACTGCTGAACCTCCGGTCGTAGGCGTGGTTGTCGACGGCAGGAACCGGGGCAAGACGCCGCTGCGACTTGACGACCTGGGGCCCGGTCGGCACGACGTGGAACTGACCCGCAGTGGGTATCGGCCATACTACGGGGAATTCAGGATTTCGGGGCGTTTCGGCTCACTCGTCGTCACCACTGATCCGGTCGGGGCCGAGGTGTTGCTGGACAGCGAGTCACGGGGTACGGCCCCGGAAGGCGGTCTGGCACTGGCCCGGGTGCCCTACGGCCGGCACACGGTCACCGCGCGGCTCGAGGGGTACGATGATGCGGTCAAGACCGTTGATCTGAAGGCGGCCGGGCCGCTTGGCGTAGCCCTCCGGCTCGGCTACGGCAGGGGGTGGCTGGTGGTCGAATCTGACCCGCCCGGCGCGAGCTTGAGCGTTAACGACCAGACCTCCGGCAAGACGCCGTATGTGGCCGAGTTGGAGCCGGCCAGGTATATGCTGAGCCTGACGAGACGGGGCTACCACGACTGGATCGGAGACGCAACCGTTTTGCAGGCTGATACAACTGCGGTCCGGGCAAGACTGGACCGGATAGAAACGCGGAAGCTGCCTCTGCTCGCTGCGGCGATTATCGGTCTCGGTGGCGGCATCGCCGCCGCGTACAAGGGCCAGTCCGAGTACGAGAAGTACCAGGCCGCTTCCACGCCCGAGGACGCCCGGAAGTACCACCAGTCAACAATGACCTGGGACACCGGACGGAATGCCGCTCTGCTGGCAGGCATCGCTTTCGGCGGGGCCTACTGGATGGTGAAGTGGTAGCCTCGGGGAAGTTCGAAGTTCGAAGTGCGAAGTCCGAAGGCAGAACCCGAGCGAACTGGAGATTCGCGCTGGCCATCGTCGCGGTCATGGTGTTGATGCCGGCCTGCCGGAAGTGGGACAACCCGATTGACCCGACCGGCAACCGCCCGCCGATCGTGCCGTCGTATCCTCGTCCCACGGACGCGGGCGTGGGAAGGGACTCCGGCCTGGTCCTCTCCTGGCACAGCTACGATCCGGACGAGGGCGACACGGCATACTTCGACATTCTCCTTGGAACGGCATCGCCGCCAGGCCTGGTCCAAGCCGCCTGGACCGACACAATCTTCCAGCCGACCAATTTGGCCTCCTCGACCGAGTACTACTGGCAGGTTATCGCCTATGACAACCACGGCGACAGCTCATTCGGTCCGCTCTGGCAGTTCCAGACCGCGGCACTGATATCCATAACCGCTCCGGAAACCGGCGAGCGGCTGAGGATGTACACGCAGGATACCATCACGTGGACGGGCGGGCCGACCGTCCTGCGCCGCGCGTCCAACCCGACGCAAGTCACACTGGCAGCCGACGGCGGCAAGAGGTTGGCGATGACCAAGGCGCCGGTAAGTCCGGATGCCCTTGATTCCACGGTCGTCTTTCGGTCGACCAACGACGGCGCATCGTGGATTCGGCTGGGCCAGGCAACGATACCCGGCCAGTTCATCTGGGAGGTGCCGGCACCGGCGACTGAATCTGCCCGCGTCAGGGTCCGAGCCTACGCGGCGACCGACACCATGACCGGCACGAGCGGCCGGTTCGCAATCGAAGACACGTTGCTCCGTTGATGACGAGCGTGACTTCGTCAGACAGCAGTTCGGCACGGACTATCCCGCGATTCGCAGTGTCACCTGGACCGGTAGCATCAGAGGCGCTGATCCGGGCGACGACGGCACGGTCCTGGTTCCCGGCACCGGCGTGATGGAACGGCCCCAACGAGGATTGACAAGCCGAGGGCCGCAAAGCAACCGCCAAACGTCTCCGCGGGATCGGGCGCGGCTCGCCGAACCGTGTGAGTGCCTTACTCCCAACTGACGTTGCGAACCGGAGTCAATGTGACCACGTCTAGAGACAACGGACGCAAGCACGGCCAGCGCATCGCCGACGAACCGGCCGCGCTGTCGCGCCAGATACTGAGTTCGGCCAACCAGGGCGTGGCGCGCTCCGACTTCACGCGCGAAGTGCTGTCGATGCTGGTAGACTTCTCTCGGGCCGACGAGGCAGGACTACGCGTGAATGAAGGTCCGAGGTACTACTGCGCTTCGTTGCGCCGGCGCAACAAGCAGTCATTTGACTTCCACATGGCGGCACGCGATCCCGGCGGGGTGGATGCCGGGGCATGCGCCGGTGACAGCGACGGACTGGCCACGATATGCCAACGGGTTGTCCGGGGAGACGTTGATTCCGGACTGCCCTGGTTCACGCGGAGCGGCAGTTTCTGGACCGGCGATGCTTCGCAGCCGGTCGGGAGCGAACGGCTCGAACTCGGTGGCGAATACCGATCACGCGCCATAATCCGGTTTGCGGTTGGCGTGGACAGCCACGGGCTGTTGCTGCTCGGGAGCTTGGAGAAGGGGCATTATGATGAGGCAGAGGTTGAGTTTTACGAGGGGGTGGTCCAGACCATCGGGGTCGCACTCGCCGACCGCCGGGCCCAGGCTGCCCTGCGGGAGCGCGTGAAAGAGCTGACCTGCCTCTATGGCATTGACCAGGTCCGGGAGCGCGAGAACCTCTCCTTGTCCGAGGGCCTTCAGGCCATCGTCGAACTACTGCCCGCGGCGTGGTTGTACCCGGATATCGCCCAGGCCCGAATCCAGGTGGACGGCGCGGACTACGTGACCAGGGAGTTCCGGGGCGGGATCCGGCAACCGCTGACCAGTGACGTCGCGGTACGCGGGCAGCGGCGCGGCTCCGTGGAGGTCGTCTACACCGAGCCGCGGCCGACACTGGACGAAGGTCCGTTCCTGCGTGACGAGCGCCGACTCATCGACGTCGTGGCAAACCAGGTTGGCGCAATGCTCGAGCGGCGGGAAGCCATCGAGCAGCGCGTGAAGCTCGAAGCACAGCTTCGTCACGCTGACCGACTGGCGACCATCGGCCAGCTTGCTGCCGGCGTCGCGCACGAGCTGAACGAGCCGCTCAGCAATGTCCTCGGATTCGCGCAGCTCGCGCGCAAGACTCCCTCGCTTCCGAAGCCGGCGGCGGACGACATCGACAAGACCGTTACCGCCGCCCTGCACGCTCGCGACATCGTCAGCAAGCTGATGCTGTTCGCGCGTCAGAAGATGCCGACGCAGGGACAGGTGAAGCTCAATGAGTTGGTCGAGAACGGGGTCAGCTTCCTCGAATCCCGTTGCGCCAAGGCCGGCGTTCACCTCGCGCGCAGGCTCGATCCCAAACTGCCTGTTATTGCGGCTGACTCTGGCCAGTTGCTGCAGGTCCTGGTCAACCTCGTCGTCAACGCACTGCAGGCGACACCGGCCGGCGGCACCATAACTGTCACGACCGGGCGGGTCGGGGAGGACGTTGTTCTGACCGTTGCCGACACTGGTGTCGGAATGACGGACGAGATCCTGGGCCGAATGTTCGAGCCGTTCTTTACGACCAAGGGGGTCGGTGAGGGCACCGGTTTGGGTTTGTCGGTTGTGCACGGCATCGTGACCGCGCATGGCGGCAGAGTCGACGTCGAGAGCACGCCGGGCCGGGGTTCACGTTTCCGTGTGCTGCTGCCGACAGCCGGCCCGCCGGAAACCGAAAAGGAGGAACGCGGTGGATAGCGGCAGTAGTCTGGATACGATCATGGTAGTCGATGATTCCCCGGCAACGCTGGAGGTGCTGGAGCGGAACCTGACTGCGGCCGGGTTCCGGGTTTTCACCGCGTCGAGTGTATCAGAAGCTCTCCAACTGCTAGACAAGGCTGCCGTTGACCTTGTCATCACCGACCTGAAGATGCCTGGGGTCAGCGGGATGGACCTTGTTCGGCACGTGCGCGAGAATCTGCACAACACCGAGGTTATGATGATCACCGGCTACGCGACGGTCGAGGGTGCGGTGCAGGCGGTCAAGACCGGGGCCGAGGAGTTCCTGGCCAAACCATTCACCGATGAGGAGCTGCTCGCAGCGGTCAAACGGGCGTTGGGCAAACTGCGCGTGCGTCGGGCGGCGCACGACACTGCCTTGGAGCCGAACGCGACATACCCGGGCATCCTGGGCGAATCCGAGGCGATGAGGCGCGTGCTTGCGGCCGTAGCCAGGGCCGCTACCACTTCCGCCACGGTGCTGATTGCCGGCGAAAGCGGCACCGGCAAGGAACTGGTGGCACGGGCGATTCACTACACCAGCCCGCGTGCCTCGGCTCCATTTGTGCCGATCAACTGCGGCGGAATACCCGAGGGGCTGCTGGAAAGCGAGCTCTTCGGCTACGTCAGAGGTGCGTTCACCGGCGCGACCGAGACCCGCGCCGGTTTCTTCCAGACCGCCGAGGGCGGCACGGTCTTCCTTGACGAAATCAGCGAGACCAGTGCCTCGATGCAGGTCAAACTGCTCCGCGTCCTGCAGGACAGGGAAGTCTGCATGGTCGGTGACACCCGCGTGCGCAAAGTCGATGTACGCGTGATCGCGGCGACCAACAAGGACTTGCTGGCCATGGTCCAGAAGAACGTCTTCCGCGAGGACCTGTTCTTCCGCCTCAACGTCATCACGATAACCATTCCGCCGCTGCGCGAGCGGGGTGATGATGCCCTGCGCCTTGCCAGCCACTTTGCGGCCAAGTACGCCCGCGAGTTCGGCCGGCCCGTGCCCCGTTTCTCCGAAGCGGTACTGCGGGTAGTCGCCAGCTACTACTGGCCGGGCAACGTGAGAGAGCTTGAGAACTTCGTACAGCGTATCGTGGTGATGAACGAACGCGAGTGTGTCGAGGTTGCCGACTTGCCGGAACCCATGCGGTTCTCGGCCGCGCGCGAGTCCGGACTGAACCGTACGCTGGCTGAGGTCGAAGCCGAGCACATCAAGAACGTCCTTGCCGGCGTCGACGGCAACAAGTCCCGTGCCGCGGAGATACTCGGTATCGACCGCAAGACTCTGCGCGACAAGCTCAAGAAACCCAAAGAGACGCCGCCCAAAGAAACCGTCGAGTAGTTTCGTCTCACCCGGGGAGAATCTCCCCACATTGCAGATGGCCTGTCGCTGGGCATCGGACCTCCTCCTTGCTCCAAACTGACTGATAACCGCAGCTAGCATAGTAGCTTATCTGTTCCCATATCGATATCCTGCGCGTGCGTCCACGACTGGCACGGTCCATGCTCTCACTTGGGGGATGTCAGTCAGCACCCGAACAAGAGCAAACCCCGCCGGAGCTCACGTCCCGACGGATCATATGGAGGTCAACATGTCAGTTACAACTACCACAGTGCGGCGGACAGTCCGGAAACCGGTACATGCCAAGCCGGTTAAGCGTCAGCCGCAGAAGTGCGTACCCCAGGGCCTGTGCCAGACCTGCGGTCATGCGCCCGACTGCGGATACATCAGGAACTCGGCGCAGCCGGTGGTGTTCTGTGAGGAATTCGACAGCTCCACACTGCCGATGGTCGCTGATGCCCAGCCCGAGGCCCCGGCGCCCACGGTCGAGGACATGAATACCTGGGATGAGTACAAGGGTCTCTGCGTGAACTGCGACATGCGCGAGACCTGCGCCATTCGCAAGCCGGAGACCGGCATCTGGCATTGCGAGGAGTACAAGTAGCCGGTCGGCCCTGCCGACTGGAGGAATCATGAGTACAAGCACACTAACTCGCACCCGTCGCGTCTCCGTGCCGAAGCCGGTCGAGCGGGTGCGGCGTAGCGTCTACGACGACGTCACGTCCCAGTTCAATAGGGCAGCAGACCTGATGAAGCTGGACCCCAGCATCCGCAAGATACTGGCGACGACGATGAACGAGGTCCTGGTCCACTTCCCGGTGAAGATGGACGACGGCCGCACCGAGGTCTTCACCGGCTATCGGGTCCAGCACAACAATGCGCTGGGGCCGTTCAAGGGCGGGCTTCGGTTCCACCCTGCGGTCGACATCGACGAGGTCAGGGCGCTGGCTACCTGGATGACCTGGAAATGCGCCATCGCCGGCATTCCGTTCGGCGGCGGCAAGGGCGGAATCCAGATGGACCCGTCCAAGTACTCCCTCACCGAGCTCGAACGCATAACCCGTCGGTTCACCTTCGCCCTCGGCAACACCATCGGCCCGGAGTACGACATCCCGGCGC
>CAZVCQ010000030.1:0-14069 GCA_964626085.1 uncultured bacterium | reverse complement strand
TTTCATGCTACACCCATCACTACAGGTGTCCATCGAACCGGGGGCACCCCACTATGCGTTGGCGGACGCCAAGGAGTGGATTACGAGAGTCCGGAGCCGGGGTTTTGACGTGGGGGTACACGGGATTGAGTACGGTTCGGCTGACAAGGTACATGACGAGCTCACGAGGTTCAGGGAGATTACGGGCCAGGACTTCGTCGGCGTCAGGTTTCACAACATCGGTTTCTCACCGTCATCGGTCCAGCTCTCCGACTCGGACGTTCTGAATCTCAAGCGAGCCGGCTACTCGTTCAGCTCGACGACCTTCCGCGATACGGGCCCGTGGTCTGCCGGCACGTTTTGGGAGTTTCCCATCCATCTGATGGACGGCCACATGTTCAGGGTCGGCAGGCCATGGAAGAACCGGACTCCCGAACAGATGAGGGAATCCACCGTGAAGCGCCTGGAGGATGCCGCCGCTCGCGGCGTGAGTTACTTTTCCCTGCTTTTCCATGACGGCTTTTTCTGTGATTACTACCGAGACTACCAGGAATGGTACGTATGGCTCGTCGAGTTCCTCAAAGCCGCGGGCTATCAACTCTGCAGCTACCGGCATGCACTCGATGAGTTGAATGGAGGCGCCCGTCCGACGGGCCTACCAGAGGAACGTAGGGCGGCACGGGGGGACGGATGAAGAATGGCACGTATGGTGCTGGAGAGGAGGCTTAGAAGCGTGTTCGCACACCGAGTACTTGTTCTTGCACCTCACACTGATGATGGAGAGTTCGGATGCGGCGGGACGATAGCCCGGCTGATCGAGGAAGGGACGGAAGTGCATTATGTCGCTCTTTCAATCGCAGAGGATTCGGTTCCGGATGGCTTGCCACGTGACATCCTGGCTACCGAAGTTGCCAGGGCCACACAGGAGTTGGGTATTGACGCGAAGCACCTGCAGGTTGAGCGGTTCCCGGTCCGCCGCTTTCCGGAATTCAGGCAGCGGATTCTGGAACTGCTTGTGGACTTAAACAAGCAGATCTCCCCTGACCTGGTGTTCATCCCGTCCTCGACCGATACTCATCAAGACCATCAGGTGGTATCCCAGGAAGGCTTCAGGGCCTTCAAGAGGACGACAATCCTCGGATACGAGGTTCCCTGGAATAACCTGACCTTCAGCACAAACGCGTTTTTCTTTCTTGAGCCTCGGCACCTCGAAGCGAAGCTCCGCTCGCTTCGATGCTACGTTTCCCAGTTGGGACGGGAGTATGTTGACGAGCAGTTCATACGCTCGCTGGCGCGTACGCGCGGTGTACAGATCGGAGCGGAATACGCCGAGAGCTTCGAGGTAATACGGCTCGTGTTGAGAACCGATCGCAGTGCCGAGTCCAACCGACCCACCACCCACCGTGCCGCAACATGATGGTCACCAGCGGACTTGAAATGCCGGTGGAGGGGGCATGACACTCGCCGGCCACCAACCTGCGTACCTGCCCTATCTTGGTCTCTTCTACAAGATGACCCAGTGCGACACGTTCATGTTCGTGGACCACGCGCAGTTCGAAAAGAAGGCCTACCAAAATCGCAACTACGTCCGAAGCAAGACGGGACAGGTGCTGCTGACAGTGCCAGTGCTGACTAAAGGCCGGTTTCTTCAAAGAACCGACGAAGTGATGGTCGACAATTCCCTCCCTTGGGCCAGGAAGCACTGGCGAACGATCTGGCTGAACTACCACGACGCCCCTTTTTTCACCGACCATCGGCCGTTCTTCGAACGGACCTACGCAGAGACGTGGAAGCGTCTTGTCGACCTTAACGTCAGCATTACCCTCTATATGATGAAGTGCTTCGGCATCGACAGAGAGGTCGTCCTTAGCTCGCGTTACGACGTCAGGGGCGAGAAAACCGCGATGTTGATTGACATGTGTCAGAAGACGGGGGCCGACACCTACGTTTCGGGATGGGGCGGGAAGTCCTATGTGGATCTTGATGCGCTCCGGTGTGCGGGACTCTCCCACCGCTTTGTGCGGCTATCGCACCCGGTCTACCCGCAGCGGGCGCAGCCGTTCATTCCAAATCTCTCCGCCATGGACCTGCTCTTCAACTGTGGGCCGGAATCGCGTCGGATTCTCGACGATGCTGCGAGGCTATCGACCGTCGAACGATGTGATGTCTGACTTGGGAGTTACATCGCGGATGCCAGCTCTGACCAGCGCAGCGACCGTGCTTGGGCGGACAGGAGGCGAGTCTCAGTCCGTGTGTGGCTTCATACTCAGGGAACCGGGAACCAGGTTCTCGGTTCGATGGAGCCTCTCATGCCGTCAGGATGTTCGGCGCCGTGTTGTCGGAGAAGAGCGGGTCCGTTGCGCAGCACCGTTGCAGGTGAGACCGTCATCGAGGGCAGTCGCGGCGAGGCAGACCATTTCCTCCGGACTGGTGCATCGACGGAAACAGAGCGTGGCATGCGCTCAGAAGGCAGAGGCGCCGTGCGCGTCTGGCTGATCAAGATAGGCGAGTCGTTGCCGCTGTTCCATCCCGAAGACCGCCAGCACAGGATGGGGATCCTGGCCCGTCACCTGGTTGATGCAGGTCACTCGGTTGTATGGTGGAACTCGACGTTCGATCACGCCAGGAAAAGACACGAAGTGGCGGGGGACCAGCGCATAGAGGTCAGCCCGAAACTCACATACCGGCTGCTGCGTGGGGTCTCCTACAGCAGAAACGTCTCCCCCAGGCGGATTCTCGACCACTGGCTGATTGGTCGCAAGTTCAGGCGCTACGCATACAGCGAACCCAGGCCCGATGTCATCGTCTGCTCCTTCCCCACAATCGAGCTGTCCGATGAGGCAACGAAATACGGCAGGCAATGCGGAGTGCCGGTACTCCTCGACATTCGCGACCTCTGGCCCGATGTCATGCTGGACGTGATTCCATCGATCATCGTGCCGCTTGGGAAGGCGGCTCTCGCTCCCTACTTCAGGATGGCCCGACGGGCCTGCTCCAGGGCGGCGGGACTTCTTGGGATCACGAAGGAGTTTGTCGATTGGGGAGTCGAACGCGCCGGCAGAGAGCCAAGTCCAATGGACCGGTGTTTCCCGCTCGCCAACGACGCTGAGCGACCTCCGGCTGCGGAGGTGGAAGCTGCGAGGGAACGTTGGAGCGCTCTCGGTCTGCGCGATTCCGACTTCGTAGTCTGTTTCGTAGGTATCATGGGTACGCGACGACTCCTCGACCTCGATACTGTCATCGCAGCGGCGAAGGAACTCCAGCATGTTGCGCCGACCTGTAAGTTCGTGCTTTGCGGGAGCGGTGACAGCTTCGAGCACTACCAGCGAGCAGCCCAGGGATGCAGCAATGTGGTGATGCCTGGCTGGGCAGACCGCGCTGCCATGTGGACTCTGGTTCGCATGGCTTCGGTCGGGCTTACCCCGTACACTAACACGTTTTCCTTTCTGATGAGCTACCCCAACAAGGCAGTGGAGTATCTTTCCGCCGGGCTTCCGATCGTCTCCGGCCTTGGCGGCGCCCTGTCCCGGCTCCTGGCAGATTGGCGCTGCGGAGTCACCTATCCAGAAGGGGACCATGCAGCATTGGCCGGCGTGATTCGGAACCTGGCCGAGGACCGCGCAAAGCTCGATCGGATGAGAGTGCAGGCTTCACTCCTGTACCAGACCGAGTTTGACGCAACGCGGGTTTATGACAGCATGGTCAGGCATATCGAGTATGCCGCGCGAGTTGGCCTCTGCAGCGTAGAGTCATCCGGCCCAAGGCCTGCGACCGGGGACGGTACCTGATGGGGCTGGCGGGCTCATTCCAGGGGCCGGGCTACCTGCTGAAACGCCCACTGGATTTCCTTGGTTCATGCCTACTACTGGTCCTCGCCAGCCCATTCCTCGCACTCACTGCGGTTACCGCTGCGATCTCCTAGGGATTTCCGGTTTTGTTTCGGCAGACGCGGCCGGGGCTACACGGCAGGCCGTTCAAGATGGTGAAGTTGCGGACGATGCGGCACGGCAAAGGCACGGATGCAGAGAGGTTGACCGGATTGGGGCGGTTCCTGCGACGGTTCAGCATCGATGAGCTGCCGGAGCTGTGGAATGTGCTGAAAGGGGACATGAGCCTGGTAGGACCAAGGCCGCTGCTGATGGAGTATCTGAAGCGCTACACTCCGGAGCAGGCGCGGCGGCACGAAGTCAGGCCAGGGATCACTGGCTGGGCTCAGGTTAATGGTCGCAACGCGATTTCCTGGGACCAGAAGTTCGCGCTCGATGTGTGGTATGTTGACCACCAGTCCCTCTGGCTTGACGTCAGGATCCTCGCGCTCACGCCACGGAAGGTCTTGAGGCGGGAAGGGATAAGCCAGCACGGCCAAGCCACGGTGGAGAAGTTCAGAGGAGGTCGATAGCATGCGAGTATTGATTATCGGTGCAGGCGGACATGGTCAGGTGGTCGCGGACATCCTGCTGCGGATGAAGGAACGCACGGGCACTGTCGAGCCGATCGGCTTTCTCGATGAAGACCCGTCGCTAGCAGGGCGTCAGGTTCTGGGGCTTGCCGTCCTCGGACCCACGGCCGCCCTCGCCAGCGTCAGCCACGACGCGGTCATCGTCGCGATCGGGGACAACGCCGTTCGGCGGCGGCTGGTCGAGCCCCTACGCGGCAGCGGGGAGCAGTTGGCGACGGCCATTCACCCGGACGCGGTGATTGCCTCGGATGTGACTATCGGTGCTGGGACAACTGTCTGCGCGGGTGCGGTTGTCAATCCGGGTTCGGTAATCGGCTCTTGTGTCCTTCTCAACACGGGTTGCAGCATCGACCACCACAACCTGATTGGCAACTACGTTCACATTGCGCCCGGTGTTCGGCTCGGCGGACAGGTCGTTGTCGGTGAAGGGACACTGATTGGTATCGGTGCCATGGTTACTCCGCGGCTGCACATCGGAGCCTGGAGCATTGTCGGAGCCGGTTCGCTCGTTCATCATGACGTTCCCGATGGCGTTAGGGTCGTGGGTAACCCGGCCCGCGTTCTTGAGGGTCGCGGGGAAGGAAGCGAGATGTGAAGCGAATCTACCTGTCGCCGCCGCACATGTCGGGCAAGGAGCTAGAGGAGAGGCCAAGGTTGAGGTAGAGGCAAAGTCCAAGGTTAAACGCTGATCGGGCGACGGAGGACGGGAGACCGACGACCAGAAACCAAGGACCCGGGACTAGGAACCAAGGACTATGGACGAGATGACGAAGGACAAGACTACACCACGCGGTTCACTGTCGTGTACCCGAGTCCATTCTGGCGAAGCGCCAAGCTGATGCAGCCCCCGCCGAGATCGGTCGGTCGCAGGCTGGCGTGTCGGTTCAGCTCACTCGACTCTTGATCCCGGTCCTTGCCCTTGGCAGCATGAGTCTCCATTATGAATGTTGACATAGCTAAATCGTAGGTTATTCTGTATACAGTGTATATCGAAAGGCTGGCTGAAGAGGTTCTAGGCAGAACTCTCGCTTCTGGCAAAGTGGGGATTGTCGTCGGGGCCCGGCAGGTCGGGAAAACGACCCTGGTCGAGCATGTTCTGGCCGGCCGTAGGGCTCTTTTCCTCAACTTCGACGTGGAGATAGACAAGCAGCGGTTTCTGGCCGCCGCGGCCCTGTCGCCGGCCCACGGTCTTCGGAACCTGGGCAGCCCGGAGGTGCTGGTAGTGGATGAGGCCCAGCGTCTGCCCGAGGCGGCACGAATAGTCAAAGGCTGGTACGACTCCAGGTTGCCTTTGAAGATGCTCCTGCTTGGTTCTTCCAGTCTGAACCTCCTGGACCAGGCTGCGGAAAGCTTGACCGGGCGCAATGAGAAGCTGCAGTTGCCGCCGTTCGTGTTCGAGGAAGCTCTGCATTCCCAGGAGTGGTATTCCGACGACTACACACCCGCTATCCTGCGAGAGCAGTTTGCCGCACCGCTGAGAGTCTCGCTCCTGCAGTCGCTGGCCTTCGGCGGGTACCCTGAGGTCGTGCTCGCTATGGACAAGCCGCGCCTACTGCGCCAGTTGAGCTCGGATTATCTTTGGAAGGACATTCTCCAGACTGGGTTGGTCAAGACGCCGGACCTCATCAAGCGGTTGCTGGCGTTGCTCGCGCATCAGGTGGGCAATGAGGTCTCCACGCAGGAACTGGCGACCCAGCTTCAGATGGCCAGGCCCACAGTTGAGCGGTATTTGGATCTACTGGAGCAGACCTACGTGGTTTTCCGCCTGCCCTCATTCAGCACGAATCCCCGGAAGGAGATCACTCGGGGCAAGAAGGTCTTCTTCTGGGATACAGGAATCCGCAACGCGTTGTTGAATGCGTTCTCGACCGAGGAGTTCCGTCCCGACATCGGCGCGTTGTGGGAGAACTGGGTGATTGCCGAGGCGGCCAAGCACAACCTGCTCAGGGGCGCAGTCAGCGAGTTGTTCTTCTGGCGCTCGCGAGCGCAGTCGGAGGTGGACTTGGTTGTCAGGACCGGCGACCGGCTGAGCGCGTTTGAGGTCAAGTGGCGGTCGAGGCGACAGGCAGGCCGAGCGTTCCAGGCCCAGTATGGAGTCGCCGTCCAGTCGGTCAACTCGGAGAATCCCTTCATTGGTGAGCGACTGGCCATCCCATGACAGGCACGTGCAACCGCCAAGCTCGCCAAGATTCGGAACGGACTATCCGCAGATTTCGCAGACTACACAAGTCGTGGGTCAGGAGGACGAGGGCCGGAGAGGGTCAACCACAGATGACGCAGACTACGCAGATTGTGAGAGTGAGATGAAGAGGAAGGCCAAGGTCAAGACTAGAGCTCCGGTCTCAACCTCTACCTCAACCTCGACCTCGACCCTTCCTCGGATCTACCTTTCTCCTCCACACATGTCGGGCAGGGAGATGGAACTCATCCGGGAGGCCTTCGAGTCGAACTGGATAGCGCCGCTCGGGCCGCATGTGGACGCGTTCGAGCACGAATTCGCCGCCGCGATCGGAGTCCCGTACGCTACTGCCCTGTCGTCAGGTACTGGGGCCCTTCATCTCGCGCTGAGGATTCTGACGGAGGACGGGGGACGGGGGACCGGACTCCGGGGACGAAGGACGAAGGACGAAGGACGAGGCAACGAGGTCTTTTGCTCGACCTTCACTTTTTCCGCCAGCGCCAACGCGATTGCCTATGAAGGCCGTGTCCCGGTGTTCATTGACTGTGATGCCGAGAGCTGGAACATGGACCCGGGTCTTCTGCGTGAGGAACTTGGGGCCTGCGCCAAGCGGGGCAAGTTGCCCCGGGCAGTGATAGTGGTTGACCTGTATGGCCAGTGTGCGGACTACGAACCGATACTGGCTGCATGTGCGGAATACGGCGTGCCGGTGATTGAAGACGCGGCCGAGGCACTGGGAGCGACCTACCAGGGCAAGGCAAAGGCAAAGGTAAAGGTAAAGGCTGAGGATGAGGATAGGGAAGCCAGTCAGCTTCCGGGCTCTCCCTCTACCTTCACCTCAACCTCTGTCCGCTTCGCGGGCAGTTTCGGCGCGGCTGCTGCGTTTTCTTTCAATGGGAACAAGATCATCACAACGGCCGGGGGCGGGATGCTGGTGTCGTATGACAAGGCAATCACAGACAAGGCCCGATTCCTCGCCACGCAGGCCCGTGACAAGGCCCCGCATTATCAGCACTCCGAAATCGGCTTCAACTACCGGATGAGCAACGTCCTCGCTGCGGTTGGCCGAGGTCAGTTGACCGTGCTCCAAGAGCGCATCGCCGCCCGCCGGCACAACTTCGAGTTCTACCAGCAGGCCCTCGGCGACCTACCGGGCATCGAGTTCATGCCCGAGGCGCCGTATGGCCGGAGTACGAGGTGGCTGACGTGCCTGACGCTAGGAGAGGCAAAGGTGAAGGCAAAGGCAAAGGCAAAGAGGGCGAGCCCTTCGGTCTCTACCTCTACCTCTGTCTCTACCTTGCTGTGTGCCCTTGAGGCGGAGAACATCGAGGCGAGGCCGCTCTGGAAGCCGATGCATCTGCAGCCGGTGTTCAAGGACTGCCGAGTCAGGGGCGGAGCCGTGTCGGAGCGCCTGTTTGAGAACGGGCTCTGCCTGCCCAGCGGGTCGGCATTGACCGAGGAAGACCTCGAACGGATATGCGCGGTGGTCCGGCGCGAGTGGGCCGCCGGGTAGTAGACGGTAGACGACAGACACCATTGGCGGGCGAAAGCCCGCCCTTTTCCTTCCGCATGAGACGGCCTCAAACGGCAGCTGTATTCTGTCTACATGTAGTGTCCAGCACGGCCGGAGCCACAATTCTCCCGCCCACCCCTCGGCCCACAGACTGCCTGGGGGGTAGTGCCTGCCGACGCGGCGCGAGATTCGTCCCGGCAAACAACTGCCGGTACTTGAAGCCTTACAATGACCCGAACAACAACGACTTCGGCTTCTCGGATGACTTCTGGAACGAGTTTCGGAATGGCGAGCGGTTCAGCGCCGTATAGCGCGCGAGGTTCAGGCTGAGGTCAAGGTTGAGATTCAGGAGCAGACGCAAGCGCGGACGCAACGCACGACACAGGTCAGCATACGCCGAATCAAACGCCGAGAGATACTTCGTGAGAAACGTGGAACCTTCCGGCGAGTGTTCCGATGAGCTCACCGGCCAGCTTTTAGCGCCGTGGGAAAGGTAGAGGTAGAGGTAGAGGCTGAGGTGGAGGTAGAGGTAGAGGTAGAGGCTGAGGTGGAGGTGGAGGTGGAGGTAGAGGTAGAGGACTAGGTAGAGGTAGAGGTAGAGGTAGAGGTAGAGGTAGAGGAAGAGGCTGAGACTGTCGTCTTGTCCTTGGTCACCTCGTCGTTGGTCCTTCGTCTCTAGTCCAGAGTCCATTGTCCCTAGTCCTTAGTCCCTGGTCCTTGGTCGTCAGTCGTCAACTCCTGGTCCATGGTCACTGGTCCCTAGGAGCGTGTCGGAGAACCGGCTGTTTCGGACGCACGGCCACCACCAGTTGACACCGGCATCGCGCAGTACCGCAATAGGTTGTAGCACCGTGGCTCTGTCGAGGGGTTCTCCGACAGGCTCCTAGTCCTTGGTCGTCGGTCACCCGGCCCGCACCCACGGTCTTGGGTTTACGACCTTGCGGTCAGCGGTCTCGCGCTTGCGGCTGCCGGGGATTATCGGGAGGAGTGTTCCGCGATCAGCCGGCGGACCTTGGGCACGAGCGCACTGGGGACTTCGACCATGGTCAGCCCGCGTTGCGCGTATGCTGCTTCGTCTTCGGCAACTGCTTCTTCTTCAGTCTGGCTCTCGTAGTGTGCCAGTAGCCGTTTGACTCGCTCCTGGTCCCAGCCCGGAGGGAACTGCTGTTTCTTCATCTCTTCTTCTTGCCTCGACGCCGGCGCTTTCCCGCGTCATCATGCATACAGAAAGAGTAAACCCGACGCGCGCAGTAAGTCAAGCGGAGGTAAAGGCTGAGGTTAAGGTTGAGTGATGGGAACAGGTTGAGGTAGAGGAAGAGGTTGAGACTGTCGTTTGTCCTTCGTCATCTCGTCCTTGGTCCTTGATCCATGGTTCCCAGTTCTTGGTTCTTGGTTTCTGGTTGTCGGTCACCCGTCTCCGGCCCTCCGTCACTTCTGGCCTTGACCTTTGCCTTTGCCTCTACCTTTCCCTGTGCCCCGGCTAGTCTCCCGCGATGAATGCCTTCACGACTCGCTCGTATTCGCCGTAGCCCGCACTCTTGGGACATCCGAGCGGTCTGCGGCCCTTTTCGAGCAGCCGAGAGCGCTGCACTCTGGGCCACCTTTCTGTTTCCTCTATGGCGTTCTTCCTAGCCGCGCGCGGATTGCGTCGAGGCGAGCTTTGGCCTCGGGCGCGTTCTTGTGGAAGCCGGAGAGCGTCGCACAGCCATAGTCTGCGCAGGCGGCGCAGCTCACGAGTTTGCGCGAACGGGCGCACTTGCGGATTTCGCACATTGACTCGCAGTAGGCGAGGTGCGCGCCATCGCTAGTGCAGCCGGTGCAGTTGATTTCCTCGGGTTTGAAGTTGTGGCCGAACATCTTGGACCATTCGACTGCCGTCTTGGCGCGCAGGGCTTCGTCGTTGGTCCGCGTGGCAATCAGGGCGGGACACGCGTCGCAGTCGATTCCGCAGTAAGCGAGCAGCTCAGGCATTGTGCCTCCTTGGTTTGTTGTGAAGGAGCATAACTCGCCAGGGGGGTGCGGTCAAGACGCGGCCATGGGCTGCGCGAACCGTCTAGCGGTGTTGGATCAGGAGGCGAGCCGACACGGAGCTCACGCCCGATAAGCAACGGACGATGTAGACCCCGTTGGGAAAGGACGAAGTACAAAGGACAGAGGACGAAGTGCGGACTGGTTGGGAATAGACGAGGCGGCCGGAAGTATCGAATAAGGAAAGGGAGTAGGGAGTCGCGAGTGGGGATGAGAGGCGGACAGTCGTGGAGCGGTCGCAGGGGTTGGGCGAAGCGGAAGCGACGGACACCCGAGTTCGAACTCCGAGTTTCGGGCTTGGTTCTTCGACCGCAGCACCAATGCGGTGCTTGATTCGCAGGGCAGGGTCGCCGAGCAGGGTCCAGAGCACGGCCGGGCCGTAGAGGTTATCGTTGGCCGGGTAGCGGGCGATGACGCTGCACCTGGCCGCGAATACCGCTCGGCCGAGGCAGCGTTCGTCGCGGGCGAGCAGATTACCGAGGAACTCCTTGGCCAGCATCTGGCTGGTGTTGAGCACGCCGCAGGGGTTGTAGGCGACGTTGGCGATCGAGCCACCCCGGCCGGTTTCGAGCAGATACTCGCTTATGGCATCCCAACTGGGATTGTCAAAGTAGCCGTCGGTTCAGCCGCGGTCGAGCACAACCGGCAGCGCGTCGATGTTGTCGAGCGATTCCGCGTCGGCGTAGCTGAAGAGCGTTTTGGCCCCGACCCATGACGGCGGCTGGGAGCCATGGGCGCAGTGACTGACAATCGAGACGCCCTGGTTGAAGCCGGCGATGGTCTTGTGACGGAGGAACGCGCTCGAGCCTTCGGACTCGACCACCGTGTAGCACGAGTCGCCGTTGGGACGGAAGAAGAGCGACTCCAGTTCCGTGGCGCAGAACTCGCGGTCGTTGGAGGAGACGAACATCGTGGTGCGGGTCCACGGGCCCGTGTCGGTCGAGGTTTCGTACCGGACAATCTTGGCCACGAGCGATTCGGCGCGGGCGAGCGTGTTCACCGGCAGCCGGCCGAGGATGATATCCGGAATCGAGTCGGCGCCGGACAGCGTCGTGTACCAGTTGTCGGCGCCGTGAGCGGTGAGCCCGCCCGCATAGTCGTAGCTGAACTTGGGGAAGAGCTTGACCGGTACGAAGTCGTCGTGGGTCGAGTCCCGGCAGGCGTCCCCAACCAGCAGCACGAATTCGGGCCGCGGGTTCCAATGGTCATATGCCTGCTGCAGGAACGCCCGGATGCGGTCGGTGCGCGGGCCGGTGGGAAAGGCCGAGTATATCAGGCTGACCTCGGCCATCTTCACTGCGAGGCCGAGGCTGTCGCGCAGATTGCAGAGCGGATAGAGCGCGCTGGTGAAGTCCGGGTGAGCGATGATGAGGTAGTCGGCGCTGTTCGTCATCAGCGACTCGGGGGTTGTGATCAGGTAGCCGGCAGCAAGCGGGCCGGCCAAAGCCAGGAGCAATAAGAGGGTAAGTCCGAATGACGAAGTTCGAATGACGAATTGCGGACGCGGGCGGGGCCGAAGCAGGAAGGAGCAGGGGGGATTCACGGGAGAAGCGTACGGCGCGCGGCCGCGTGCGTCAAACACGGCGTTCGGACAACGACGGACTGGCACGGATGCACACGGATGAGTTCAGTGACTGGCACCTGCCACGGGGAATGCTGGAAGGCAACGGGCGGGGCCGAAGCCCCGCCCGCGTGAGTTGCAGCCCGCTGTTAGCGCTGGACGACCAGCTTGCGGGTGGACGTGAATGAGCCGGCTTCGAGTCGAACCAGATACACTCCGGTTCCGACCTTGCGGCCACGCAGGTCGGTGCCGTCCCAGGCAAGGGAGTAGTGAGCAGGGAGGAGGGAGGAGTTGCAGAGCGTGGTGACGAGTGCGCCGGTGGAAGAGTAGACGTTGAGGCTGACGTGGCTTGGGCGCGGAACCGCGAAGTGGATGCTGGTGCGACCGTTCGATGGGTTGGGCAGGACGTGGTCGAGGCTGAATGCCAAGGGCAGTCCCTTTCCTTCTTCAATGCCGGCGGACGGACGGACCAGGACCGAGTCCGCGATAAGGTCGTTCGCCGAGTCTTCATCGCCGGTGAGTTCGGTTGTGCACTTGACCGCATAGGTGCCGGCCGGGCTCGCGTTCCAGTCCATGAAGGTCAGCGTGTCGGTGAGGCCGGCACCAAGGGTGATGGTCATCGTGTCGGCGTAGCCTGCGCCGATGGTGAGCCGGGTGCGGAAGGTCTCTTCCAGTGTGCCGTAGTTGTACACTATCGCCCGGGGCGTGAGGACCGCGCCGGTGTCAACGGTATCAACCGGCGCGACGATAGCCCACGCTCCGACGTCGTGGGTTTCGCTGACAAGCGGCTCGACGTCGCCGGATATCGTCCACGCGAAGCCCTGCCTGCTCGCGGTCGCGACGTTGTGGGCGCTGACGCGGATGGTCCAGACTCCGGTGTCCGGCGCGTTGACGCGGGCGCATTCCTCGGCGTTGATGGAGTCGCGTCCGGTCGGGTTGGGCGTGGACTGGCCGCTTGTGTACTTGTTGCCCTTGTAGACCGTGGCAGTGGGCGAGGTGAGAGTGAGGTCGAGGTCGTTGATGAGCGTCGGGTTGGCGTTGGGCGCGGCCGCGGTGTCGGTCCAGGCCAGGCAGACGCGCAGTGGAATCGCCGAAGTCACACGGAACTGCTGTTGCTTGTACTGGCCGGTCGCGATGCCGGTGGTATCGTCGGTAATGATGAGCTTGCGGGTGTCGCCGGCGAAGTAGAGCACCGAGTCGGCATCGATGCGGCCCCAGCCGGTGTTGAAGTTCGGTATCGCGTACGAGCTGACGTTGGGGTCGGCCGAGGCCATGGCCATCGAACGGAGCAGGGCCGACGTGATGTAGGTAATCCGGTTGCCTTGGACCGGGCTGCCGGTCGGGTAGTAGCCTTCCTGCAGGTAGCAGCGCATCAGGCCGACGGTGCCGTTGGCGGTCGGTGTGGCCATCGAGGTGCCGGACGCCTGATCGTAGGTATTGGTGCCGGTCCTCGTCGCCGACCAGATGTCCACGCCGGGCGCCATCACGTTCGGCTTGATACGGTTGTCCTGAGTCGGGCCGCGGCTGGAGAAGCCGGCGATGGTGTTGGAGGCCGTGCTTCGTTCGGTCGCCCCGATGGTGAGGATGTTTTTGGCAATCGAGGGATTGCCGAGGGTCCTTGAGCCGGAGCCTTCGTTGCCGGCGGCGATGATGTTCAGGAAGTCCTTGTGCGCCCAGCAGAAGGCGTCGGAGGACGCGTCCTGGATCTTGTACGTGCCCTGAGTGTTGCCCCAGCGCCACGAACCGGAGTGCTGCTTGACGGGCAGGAGTGAGTCGGGCAGGCCGCGGCCGAAATAGATCGTGTCCCATAAGGTGGTGAAGTCAGTGGGAATGACGAAGTTACCCGAAGAACTGGTCACATCAACGAAGTAGATTCTCGCGTCCCTGGCCATGCCGTCGTAGTAGCTCGACCCACCGGTGGCTGAGTCGTCGCCGGCGACCGAGCCATTGACGTGGCTGCCGTGGTATGGAGATTCGCCGGCGTTGGCACCCTCGTAGAGCTTGAATGCAACGACCTTGCGGTGGTCGGGCCAGATACCTGGTGGAGTTATGGGGAGTGCCGTGTCACGGAACATGTCGTGGCCGGCGTTCAGGCCCGTGTCGGATGTCGAGAGGATGACGCCCTGGCCGCGCACGGCGTTGCGCCAGACCGGCCGCGCCTCCATGCTGGTGTCCGGCGGCGAAGACGCCTGCCAGCCGCCCTGCATCACCCACTGGCTGGTGTTGTTGCAGACGGTGACCTCGGACCATTCCTGGACCCAGAAGGTCTCGGGAACCCGGGCCACTGCCGCGATGTCGGCGCCGTCGAGCGTGGCGGTGATGGTGACGCCGAAACTCCATGTCGTCACCT
>CAZVCQ010000029.1:0-14168 GCA_964626085.1 uncultured bacterium | reverse complement strand
GACCGAGAACCCGAGCAGGATGCAGAAGAACGGCACGCCCATGCCCAGTCCGGCGCACAGCCCGTCAATCACGACGTACGCGATGAAGGCCCCGACCCAGTTCTGGCCGAAAGTCTTCGCCGGGTCGTACTTGAAACGCATTCAGGAGTTTACCACAAAGATACCAAAGACACCAAGCAAGCTCGAAACCCGTAAAGCACGAATTCCGATTGAAGCTCGAATGAGCGAAATGACGGATTGAGGGATTCGGATTTCAATCGTCATTCGGGTTTCTGACTTCGAGCTTGCGCCGTCAGGCGCGCAGCGTCCCCGTGCAGCCTACCGCGTGCCAGCGACGCAAACACTCCTCCGAGGCAAAGCACCGCGAAGACCACAAACGCGACTCGCATCGCCGGGAGCAGCCCGGCGTGCTGCGCTGATGTTATCTGCACCCGGCCTACGAAGAGCGCGAGCAGGAGCATGGCAATCCCCATCGAGAACATCTGGCCGACCATCCGCATTGTCGCGACCGTGCCGGCCGCGATGCCGTAGTTCCGGCGCTCGACACAGCCCATGATGGCATTCACGTTCGGCGACGAGAAGAGCCCGAACCCGGCCCCGAGCAGAACCAGACCTGCTACTATCAGGCCGAACGGCGTGCTGTGGCCCAGGCACGAGAATGATACCAGCCCGACGACCGTGAGGCCCATACCGATTGAGGCAACGATACGCGGCTCGACCTTGTCCGACAGCCGGCCCGCGAGCGGCGACACCGCGGCCTGCACCGCTGGCCCCGCCACCAGTACGAACCCGGCGGCGCGCGCATCCAGTCCGCGAGCATACTGCAGGTACAGGCTGAACAGGAACCCGACCGCTGACGTCGCGCTGTAGTTTACCAGCGCGGCGATATTGGAGAGCGCGAATACCTGGTTGCCGCTGAACAGGCTGATGTCGAGCACCGGGCTCTTGATTCGGCGTTCGAGCAGAACGAAGCCGACGAGGCCCGCAAGCCCAACTCCAACCAGCGCTCCCCCGGACACCGCCGGGAGCAGCGTGAATCCGTACATCAGGCTGAACAAAGCGAGACTGTAAAGCACCGTTCCGGTTACGTCGAATCGCTCGCCTCGCGCCTCGAACCACTCCCCCTCGAGCTTCCACACGACGAGCGCGACCACGGCGAGGCCCAGCGGCACGCAGGCCCAGAATATCGAGCGCCAGCCGAATGCCTGCGTCATCACGCCCCCGAGCGTCGGCCCGAGCGAGAGCCCGATGTAGACCGTGGCCACATTGATGCCGAGGACTCTGCCCCGCTCCTGTGGCGGGAACACCGAGGTCAGGATCGCGGTGCCGGTTCCGAACATCATCGCGCCGCCCAGCCCCTGCACCACCCGCGCGACAATCAGGGTCGTGGCGGACACTGCCAGCGCCGACGCGATCGAACCCAGTGTGAACACGACCACACCCCATGTAAATACCCGCTTCCGGCCGCGCATGTCGGCCAGCCGGCCCAGCGGAACCAGCCCGATTGCGGCGGCAAGGATGTAGGAAGTGGCGACCCAGCCGAGTGCAATCGCGTTCATCCTGAACTCGCCGCCGATGCGCGGCAAAGCCACGTTCACGGCCGCGCCCATGAACGGTGTCAGGAACGCGGCCATCGTCGTGGCAACCAGCGCGTATCTACGATTCGAGGCTTCCGGCGTCAAGGCTCAGATTCTAGCCGCCGGCCGGGCTCGGGACAACGAATTCGTCAGGCCGCAGCTTTGCGCGAGGCGTGGCGGGAAGCAGTGACTTCGGTGGCCCCGCGACGCATATGAACGGAGGGCTGCCGCAGGGAGGCAGCCCTCGCAGGAGGCAGCAGGACCAGGCTTACTCGGGGCTCAGGTCCCCCAAACGTGCGCGCAATCCTTACACTTGACGTTGGAAGCCTGGGTCATCGTCCCATCGTTCGGGGTCGGGCAGGGCTGTGGATAGGGTGACCCGTCGGGTGTCGGGCCCTCGGCCGGCGTTTCCCACGTAGCCTTGCCCGTTGACGACTTCGGACAGGGGTCGTGGACGTACGTTGCCCACGTGTTTTCGCTCTGACAGCTCGGACACTTTAGTCTTGCCATTGCGGTGTTCCTTTCCTTGCCTTGATGCGGCCGGATGCTCGACGCCGTTCAGCGCAGAGCGACCCGTCATCGTGCTTTTGCGGCCTTATTTGCCCGGACGGGCGACGGCACTCAGTGAATCGGTGATGATGTCCTGCGAGCGGAAAGAACGAGTACAGACTATTGTCCCGCCTCCCCTGTGTCAAGCAAATCCCATCCCGACCCGGCGAGGGTGCTTGACAAGAGGAAGGTCAGCACTATGCTGACGATGCCTCAAGTATGAGTAACGCAACCGGCCCGAGCGATAAGCTGCAGGCACTGCGCCAGCGGGCGGCAGCGGCCACGACTCCGGCCGAGCGCGTCAAGACTACGCTGCTGCTTGCCGAGGCACTCTGGCTCAACGCTCCGGCCGACGCCACGCCGCTACTTGAACTGGTCGTCACCGAGTCCGAGAAGAACGGACAGACGTCGGATGGAGCGCGGGCGGCGTCCATGCTCAGCGAACTGCGACGTCGAGCCGGCGACCTCGACGCCAGTGCCCGATACGCCGAACTGGTGCTCAGAGCCGCTGACGCCACCAGCGACCGGCGGATCCGCGCCGGCGGGCTTAACCTCGTCGGCATGGTACACCAGGAGCGCGGTTCGTATCAGCAGGCCTTGGAGTGCTTCGAGGAGTGCCTGAAGCTCAGCCGCGAGACCGCGTTCGAGCAGGGCGAGCAGTCCGCCTTGAACCAGCTCGCCGGGACCTACGGTCTTCGCGGCCAGTCGAGCAAGGCCCTTGAGTGTTATCGGCAGTGTCTGGAGGCAAGCAGCAAGGCCGGGGACGTGTTCGGCCGGGCAATTCACCTGCACAACATCGGCTGGACATTGGTATCAATGGGTCGCTGGACCGAGGCAACCGAGTACTTCCACCGCACCATAGCACTGTGCGAAGAACATGGCTTTCGCGACCTGCTTCTGACCGCCCAGATGTCGCTGGGAGAACTGTCCTTGAAGCGGTCCGACTACGAAAACGCCACGCTGATGTTCAGCGCGGTCATCGAGGCGGAACGGGAAACGCGGCACTCAGGCCGGTTGCTCAGGGAGGCGCTTTCGAACCTGGGCTGGACGCATTTCCGGGGCGGGGGCCTGGCCAAGGCCGAGGAGACCCTGGACGAAGCCGCGCGACTGAGCGAGACCGCGGAAGACCGCTGCCTGCTCGCGACCATCGGCTGCCGTCGGGCCGAACTGGCGCTGGTCCGGGGACGGCTCGACGCGGCCGGCGACTTGCTGGCGCAGGCCGCGCGCCACGCGGCGGAGTTGGACCTTCTGCGAGAAAGAGGTGAAGTGCTGCGTGTCGAGGCGCTCCTGTCCGAAGCCCGGGCGAGGACGGATGTCGCCCTCGATCTCTTCCTCCAGTCTGAGACTACTCTCGAGCCGCTCGGCGACACCTTCGAGCTCGCCCGTACACGGCTGCAGCGCGGCCGCCTGTTCGTCGACCTCCTTCGGTCGGAAGAAGCCCTTCCTCTGCTGCAGGCCGCGGCTCGGACGTTCCGCCGGCTCTCGGTCGTGGCCGAAGCCGAAGAGGCGAGCCGGCTGCTCTACCGGTTGGAGGTAAGCGCTGACCGCAGTTCCGCTCTAGTCCAAGGGCTGTTTGGCATCACCGCACTCGACCTTGCCCCCGAGCGCCTTGTCGAGCGAGCGCTCTCGATTCTCTGCGACAACCTTCAGTTCGACCATGGCGTGGTCTTGGTCGGTGGTCGCCCCGTCATGACCAAGGGGCAACCTGACCTGGCGAAACTGCCCAAACGCCTAACGTCGCCGACTCAGACCGACCTTGCTTTGTTCCTGCCGATCAGGCAGGACCGTCGTCTCGTTGGCCAGGTCTGGCTTCGGCGCAAACGGCCGCTGGCAACGCGGGTCAAGCCGGGCCTGCTCGAACTCATAGGGCGCATGCTCGCGCCGTCACTCCTGAAGTTGGGAGAGCTCCAGGTCCTCGAAACCGGCCCTGTCCCCGAGATTCCGGGCCTGCGCTTTCGCGGGGTCGTCGGCCAAAACCGCGAGGTGCTTGAAGTGCTCGCGCTCATCCCTCGCGTCGCGGGCGCGCCGGCCTCGGTGCTGGTTAGTGGCGAGAGCGGCACCGGCAAGGAGCTCATCGCCCGCGCCTTGCACGAGTCCGGCCCGCGTGCCGACCGGCCTTTCGTCCCGGTCAACTGCGCAGCCGTACCCGAGAACCTGCTCGAGGCCGAGTTCTTCGGGGTGGAAGCAGGCGCGGCCACCGGGGTCGCCGCTCGGCCGGGCAAGTTCGAGCTCGCCAACGGCGGCACCATCTTCCTCGACGAGATCGGAGACATGAGCCCCGGCCTGCAGTCGAAGCTACTGCGGGTCATCGAAGAGAAAGCGGTGACGCGGGTCGGCGGCGCCAAAGAGGCGCCGGTTGATGTACGGATCGTCGCCGCCACGAACATGGACCTGGAGTCCCGCGTGGTCGACGGCAGGTTCCGACGCGACCTGCTCTACCGGCTGAACACGGTCCAGCTCGTCCTGCCGCCTCTGCACCGGCGTCGTGAAGACATCCCGACCCTGACCAGCTTCTTTGTCGCCCGCACCGCGCAGGAGTACAATCGCACTGCGCGCCCGGCAAGCGCCGAAGTCCTGGCTCTATTCGCCGAGTATCCCTGGCCCGGCAACATCCGCCAGCTCCAGCACGTGATTGAGCGGGCTGCGATAGTCGCCACCGGTGACGCAATCGAGGTCGCCGACCTGCCGCTCGAACTCAGACAGACCGGGCCGGCATCGGTCACGCGACCGGTCCCGGCTACCCGCACCGAGCGGCGCAAGGCCGCGGCCGAATCCGAACGTGCCATGCTCCTTGATGCTATCTCACGGGCGAACGGCAACGTACGCGCAGCTATCAAGCTGAGCGGCTACAGCCGGACGCACTTCTATCGCCTGCTCCAGAAGCACGACATCAGACCCCAAGTGTAAGACAGGGGTCATCCCGTCTTGGGGATAGTCCAGTCCCATTTGTGGGACTGATGGGGTCGTCATTAAGATGCTGTGCCACAGCGTGTTAGAAGAACAGGTCTACCAGAATGGAGTCCCAGAAATGGGACATCTCCCAAGTCGACTTCACGGCCTCATGAGGCTAATCTACTGATATTCCGCTTCTTACCGGCAATGCAGGACATGGCACGGGCAATGCACAATGTAGGACAGGATGACGAGAATTCAAACAATGGTTCAGGTTAAGTCAACGCGAGTTGGCGGATGCTTGCGCGTCGCGCAGGGTGGCGCGGTTTCTGGTGGGAAATGTCCCGGCGGACGCACCCCCTGCGCCCCGGAAAGAAAAGGGGTGCGGACTTCGGGATATGCTGAATCAGCATTTACTTATGGGATGAAGTGCCGCACCCCGGCAAAACGTATGCAGAAGATTAACTTCCCGCTGGGCGGCTGTCAAGTCCGGGCGGGGTCGAAAGAAGATGGCAAGTACGATATGCCGATACGAGTGAAGGACTGCGGAGACTTGGCCGCGAGAGCTGGAGAGCTCGGCTGCCGCGTGCCGGGCGGCATCGCCATGCTGCCCGCGAACTTCCTGACCGCGCGCAGCGCGGACGAGTTCCGCTATCACGAGGCAGTGACAAGTGTGCGTGAAGCCTGGCGAGCAGCCGGGCTGATTGATGTCGATTTGGACCTCGGGTCCCGGCAGCACGCGACCACGAGCCGTGCCTACACTGACGAGCCGGTTCATCTCGCGGCCTTCTTCGGCTCCGAGCTGCTTCGCGATGGGACCGAGCAGGTGACTGTTGCACTCGGCATGGTCGCCGCGGTCCTCATCGGGCGTCCGGGGTTCGCCAGTTACGAAGAGGTTCGATTCGATGCCGTAGTCGAGTGCCCGAGCCGCGGCGGGTATGCCTGTCTCGAATACCGCGGCGATGTTCATGAACTCGTGGCGTTGGCCAGGCCCGTGCAGGAAGTCTGGGCCGGTCTGCGTACCACTGATGGCTAGCCAAATGGCGGCTGTTACTCCCCTGTTCGTTCGCACGCCGCCCGCAATTGGTTTCATCCTGACCGATGACTGAGCCAGATACGACGGGGTGCGGGCCCTGGATGAGTTGAGCGAGGCCTCCTTCGCTCAGAAGGGACGGCCCGCACCCCGCTGTCGGAGGTTCTGACCAAAGGAGAGACTCATGAGTTGGGCAGTTCGACGTAGCCTCGACATAGACACCGTGGCCCATTACGTCCGGCCTCATGCGGGCGTTTACATGCTCTTCAACAGCGAAGACGGCCCGCCGCGGTACGTGGGCAGGGCAACGAAGCTCTACGACCGGCTCCTGCAACACGCGCGGAATGGAGATTACAGGCTGTTCACGTTCGACTACTTGACTTCTCCGAGGCAGTGCTTCGACCGCGAGTGCGCGCTGTTCCATCGACACCAGGCAACGATCAGCAACCAGAACCACCCGGCCGCGGACCCGGGCTCCAGATGGCGCTGCCCGATCTGCGGAGTTTGACGGGGTAGTCCAATGGCCAGAACCGTGTTACATGTCGTTCCAGACGGCGACCGGTGGGCCGTGAGGCTGCAGGGCTCGTCATGGAACCTCGCTCAGTTTCGGACGAAAGAGCCGACCATCGACAACGCGGTGTCCTATGCCAAGCAACACAAGCCCGGTCAGGTCATCGTCCACAATGCGGACGGGACGATTGCCGCGGAATGGACCTACGGCAACAACCCATATCCGCCGGCCGGATGAGGAGTAGGGAGGTATCATGACAGTGTTCAACATTAACGGAACCAGCGACAATACCTGCAAGTGCGGGAGCTGGCTCGCGCACTGGAAGAACTACAGCAGTCAGGCGCTGCCTTCGTATTGCCCGGAGAAGAGGTGTCTGCACAAGCCTGAAGTGGGCGCCCACGTGCAGAAGGCCCACTCAGGCGATGCCAGATGGTACATCATCCCGCTCTGCAAGGCCCACAATGGCGAGACCGGCAAGTCTCTGGACATCATCGACACTGTCGCGCTGGTGTCGGCCAACGTCAAGGACACCTGCGGGAAGTGAAGCGCTCGCGCCGGCCCCAAAGGAGGTAGCCGATGAAGCAAGAAGCCCACTCGTGGATAGCAATCCGCGCCATCGCCCTGCTGGCCGACAAGGGCGGCAACAAGAACCTCGTCCGACTGCTCGGCGACCACGCCTGCGAGGCATCGGTCGGAGCCTGGATTCCGGACAGCACCGACGCCAAAAGCGGCGGCAGCGCCACCGAGAACCACATATTCAAGATGAAGCCGTTCAGAGGGAAGTCGCCGGACCGCTTCGTGGCCGAGAAAAACGTCCTGCTCAAACGCCTGGGCCCGGCCCGCGCGATGAGCGCGTACCTGGCGGACGACAACAAACTGGACCCCGACTGGTGGGCCCAGGCCTACAAGGCCGACCCGATGAAACCGGGTCAGCACCTTCCCAACCGCGCCATGGCCTTGAGCACCATGCTCAAGGACCTGCTGCTCCTGGGAGACGAGAGTGTCGACAGCCTGGTCGGCCGGGGCAGGATTTTCGACGCCTACACGGTCTCTGACGCCCAGACCAGACAGGAAGCACTGGCCGCCTACTTCTTCATGCTCAGCCACTTCATCGCCGACTCCTGCATGCCCTGCCACGGCGACGCACGCAACCTCTCGGCCTACGGCAAAGGTCTGCACAAGCAATGGGAGGAACACTGGTCCAAGGCAGTGGCCGCGGAGTTCGCAAAGGACGCCCTGATCAACAAAGGCGCGGCACCGTCCGCCTGCATTCCGGGCGACGAAGCGATGGAGAAAGCGCGCGGCAAGGACAAGAAGTTCGGCCTGGACTTCGACGAGACTACGATTCCGTCCCTCCCCAAGGGGCGCGACGTCTGGCTCGAGATGGTCGACGTGTGCCGGGCCTCGTTCGCCCTGGCGAGCATCGTCGCCCCGCCGGCCAAGTACGGCTACGGCGACACCAAGGCCCGAGCGCGGTTCGACGCGGTGCTGGCCGGCAAGCCAATCCTGAAAGAGATGGACCGGGTCATCATGCACGACGCGGTGCTCAACACGGCGATGGTTTGGAAGAACGTCTGGCAGGCCCTGGGCAAGAAGCCGGCCAAGCCCAAGTAGCCGTCGAGACAGCGAACAATGAAGACACCACCCCCATCGCCTGCTTCCAGCCGATTCCCCGCGGGTCTGACATGACGCGATTGGAGGTGTGGCATGGACAGAACCAAGCCCGGACGTTCGGACCGGAAGGATACTTGGCTACAGACCTAATCAAGTCAAACGGAGGTGATACCGAATGGGATTGCGTGAAGACGTGCGCGAACGGGCGGGCGGAAGATGCGAATGTACGATGACAACCTGCGGTCATCGAGGTCGATGCAAGGCGATGCTGCGCGGTGAGTGGGAACTGCACCGCCGGTCTGCCGGCGGGCCATACACGATGAGCAACGTGGTCGGCATGTGCCAGATGTGCCACAGGAACACACGTACGTTTGGAAGGGGGTAGGGTCCGTCTGTGACTTGCCGGGACACTCCCCCTGAGAGCCGCGCATTTGACATGACGCGCTTGGACGTCTAGCATGTCCGCAGTGAAACTTGAGGTCTGGACGACACGGATGCCACCTTCCAGAAGGGAGACCGCATCGGGCACCGCCTTGAACGGACGCGGATCGTCGACAGAAGGTATGCCGTGAGTACTCGCGCTAACTTCCATGTTGACCCGAAACTGACATCAGTCCTCGGACAGAACTACCGGTCCACCGAGCAGGCTATCAAGGAACTCGTTGACAACGCATGGGATGCCGAGGCCACGAACGTCTGGATTGAGTTGCCCGGCTTGGTGGCGAACCAGCCGATAGTCGTACGCGATGATGGCTCGGGGATGACCAGCCAACAGGTGCGCGGCGAGTACCTCGTCGTTGCGGACGATCGGTGGTCGAGAAGCGGGGCGCAGACCCCTCGCCTCCATCGACGTGTGAAGGGCCGGAAGGGGATCGGCAAGTTCGCAGGCCTCGCCGCCGCTGGCGAGATGGTTGTGGTCACGAAGGCGCTTGGAAGAACGACGACAGTGCGAATCACGAAGAGCGACCTGCTGAGCACAAAGGCGGACTTGGAGCGTATCGACCTGCCGTTGGAAGTGACAGTTTGCCCGCAGCAGGACCACGGTACGGAGGTGAGGCTGCATCAGCTCAACCAGAACCTGATGTACCCCTCTGCCGAGAGACTGCGCGAGATACTCGTCCTGGAATATGGACGCGAGGCGTCCTTCACGGTACTGGTCAACGGCGAGTCTTTGTGCCACGAGGACATTCCAGGTCGGTCGTTCAGCCAGGAGACGGCGCTGCCTGACGCCGGCAAGGTCCACCTCAAGTTCACCATAATGGAACGCAAACCTCGCCGGGGGTCAGGGGTAGTCGTAAGGGTGGGCGGCAAGGTCATCGGCAGACCGAGTTTCTTCAGCCTTGAGGAGCATCCGGACATCCCGAGGAAGCTGCTCGAGCGAGTCGTGGGGGAAATCGAAGCTGACGGTCTGGAGCAGGACGTAACGGCTGACTGGGGTGCGATAGTGGAAAACAGCACGGCCTTCCGTCAAATCCGCGAATGGGCCAGCAGTCAACTATCGCAGGCTGTCGAGAGTACCTTCGCCAAGGAACTGGGGCAGGCAAGGGCACGGCGGGAAAGGGAAATCAAGAGACGCCTAGACTTGCTTCCCGAGTACAGGCGCGAAGCCGCGAGCAAGGCGTTGGACGTTGTCATGAGAAGGTTCTACGGAGAACAGGATGACAAGATAGATGCCATGGTTTCTCTTGTTCTTGATGCGTTCGAGAAGGATGAGTACTGGGTGGTGTGCCAGAACGTCCACAGCGCCGACCAGGCAGATGTCCTGAGATTCGCGCAGGCTGTCAAGGCCTTCGGGCTTGTGGACATGGCGGTCATGGCGCATCAGGCTAACGGGCGGCTCCAACTCCTAGATGAGTTGGACCATCTCCTTGGCAATGCGAATACGCTGGAATCGACGATGCACGAGGCTCTCAGCACCAATCTCTGGGTATTGGGTAACGAATACTCATTGATGTCATCGAACAAGACACTGAGGAACACCGTGGAGAAGACTCTGGGCAAGGCGTATCGCGGTGCGGCGCCGCACTCGAGGCCTGACCTGCTTCTGTGCCAGAATGTCCTGGGAACGTACCTACTGATCGAGTTCAAGCGGCCCTCGCACGCCTTGAACCGTGATGACCAGAGCCAAGTGCAGAAGTACCGGGACGAACTGCTTCGATATCTGCAGGACTCAACCATTGACGCGATGCTCATAGGGGGCAGCGTAGAGGCAGGACTGAGGTCAGTGTACGAAGCCACGAAGTTGAAGGCGCTGGCGTATACTGATCTGGTGAGCTCCGCTCGTACGCAACTGCAGTGGCTCATGAAGGAGTTGGCCACGCCGCCCAATGTCTGAAGTACGCCACGCTCCCTACGCGCATGACGCGCCCGACTCGGTCGATAGCGTATCTGCGCCGGAGACCGAGACCAGGCCAGCCCTGGAATCGGTTGGGACGACGGAAGGAGCCAACCAAGCATGCCACGACGAATAGCTAGCGGCACAGCAAAGCCAGTCTCCCGTACACTCAGCATCTTTCTCCTCAAGGAGCACGTGACCGACCCTGCTCAGGCGATCGACTCCGACGGCGAACTTCGGTGGTACGCCTTATCCTCTAGGTTCGATTTCCACGCGAGGCTGTGTGTCTTGAGAAGAGACCCGAAGGAACCTTGGTGGCCGGAGTTCCTGCGGGAATGGGTTGAGGGAGACCTGCCTTTGATTACGACCCAGTCGTCATCGGGGATTCTCCTGATACAGGCCCACAAGAGATGGTTCGCCGTAGCATTTGGCTACGGCTACTGCATGCTCAAGGACGATAGCTACGAACGGCGTTTCGGGCTGAGGGTCACCCTCAACTGCGTTGACCCGGATAACCTTCGTCGTGTTGACATGCGCACGCTTGATGACGCTGCGATGCACACCGTCAGACAGGCAGGTCGCGGTGTACCCATTTCCGCATTCGACATAACTGCGTCGCGCGATGTGCTCAGAGGAGTCGCGGGACTCCCCCGAGCCGACTACCACGACTTCGCTCGCTCCCTGATGGGCAAAGACTGCCTGGTCCTGACAGCGCCGGTGGGCTTCGGCGGAATTGGAAACAAGTGCGTGCAGGCACTGCGGCACTTCAAGCGAACCGATTACAGGAAGAGCTTCAGCTTCGTAGACGAGTTGCGGACCGTCGATGACCCCGTGTTGGTTGACAAGCTAGACACTGCTCTGCTGAAGGCGCTTGGTTCCGCTCACCCAGCGGATACAGTTGCGATGACGCCCCCAGAAACGACGGCGGAGGGTTCCCTGGGCTTCACATATTCAACATCGTCGCGGGCATCGCACGCGAGTCCGTTCCTCCAAGTTGAGGATTATCTCCAATCCCTTGACGATAGGTCTGAAACTGCCCTGAGAAAGGGAGTTATCGATGGGAGACACCGGGTTTACCAGCATCATACAGAGGAGCCGAAGACACGGACGCTAGCCCCCGTATACAAATGCCTCGGCTTCGAGACGCGGCTGGACCGGTTGAGCTACGTGCTCTGCGAAGGTGAGTGGTTCGAGGTGGATGCCAGCCTCGCGGGGCGAGTAGACAAGGCCGTGGCGCACATGCAGAACACAGAACTGAAGCTACCGTCGCATCTTCCCTGCGACAAGGGCGAAGGAGGCTACAATATGAGGGTAGCAGGTCTTCACAAAGACTGGGCGTTCATGGACCGAAAGAACGTGCGACCCGGCGGAGCGTCGAGCGTTCTTGAGGCATGCGACCTGCTGACGGACAACTTGGAGTTCATCCACGTCAAGCAGTCCGGCGCCTCGTCGAAACTGAGCCACCTGGTCAAGCAGGGCGAGAACTCAGCAGTCTGCTTCCTCGAGGATGAGGGTTTTCGCACCCAGCTTCGCGAACAGGTGGGCAAGTCATCTAAGCGCCTAGCCAAGCGCATCCCGTCTGCGACACCGGCCAGAGATGGGTTCGAGGTGGTGTACGCTGTGATTACCAGTCGCGTCCAAGACTGGCCGAAGTCCATTCCCTTCTTCACCAAACTAAGCCTGCATCTCGCACACACCGCGCTCAACCGCATGAATGTGAAGAATTCCCTCGTCAGAATTCACGATGAGCGGGCGGCCGGGGATGGAGGCGAGAGGTGAGACGAAGACAGATGCTACTCGTTTCGGTGCGCGGAAGAGAAGAAGCTTTGGAGGCATTCAAAGGCGGCGCACACATAGCCGATGTCGAGTTCCCGGGGTCAGCACTCGGAACGCCGTATCCACTGAACGTGGCTACAGTGCGCAAGGCAGTGCCGGCGAGGATGCAGGTGTCCACGAACATCGGCGAGAAGCAGGCGTGCCGCGCCACGGCCTGTCAGGCTGCCCTCGGTATCGCTGCGGCAGGAGCCGACCTTATCAAGTGCGGCATGGCCGAACTCAGTCCCAAGGCCGCCGAGTATCTGGGTAGAGATCTCGTGCGGACCGTGAAGCGCTGGTTCCCGAAGAAAGGTGTCTTCCCTGCGGTCTTTCCCGATGAGGAGATGTGCCGGTTCTTCGACCCGCTGAAAGACGGCCCAAAGCTCGCCAAGAGAATCAAGGCTGATGGCGTCCTGATAGACACATTCCGCAAGGACATCGGAATCGGTCTGACTGACTACTACAGTCAGAAGGAATTGAGGAAGTTCGTCGCTGATTGCCGCCGACTCGGGGTCGAGGCATGGCTCGCAGGGTCAGTCACGCTGGAGGAGTTGCCCGACTTGTGGGCGACCAACGTGGACGTCATCTGCGTCCGTGGGGCCGCGTGCAAGAAAAGCGAAGGTGCGGAGCGATTCGGCAGTGTCCAAGCTGACATCGTGGCGAACCTGGTTGCGTCCATTCCGTGACGTGCCGTGACACCTGGCATGTCCGCGTTGACTGTCGCACGCCCGTCGGCATTGACGGACACAGGAGTCGAACCGGGTGACTAGGAAACTCTAATATCCGGGGTCAGCCGCCTATCTCTGGACTCTACGAGAAGCGCATCATGACAAAGAAACGCGACACGTACCTGTACGAGCTTAGGGACGGCCACCAAATCGTGTACTCTGGAATCTCCGGCGACCCCGTTGCGCGGGCCAGAAGTCACGGTAGTAGTGGCTGTCGTTTTACACACATGAACGTCATAAGAGGACCCATGCTCCGGGAGAACGCCGAGGAACTGGAATACGAGTACATCATGCGCGACCAAGCGCAGCATGGAGGCATCCCGCCTCGGAAGAACAGGAACAAGACCTACTAGTAAGGCGATTCGTTCACTCACGCGCAAGATGCGCGACGTTCGACCCGACAAGGAGGAATGAGAATGGACAAGAGGTCGATCACACAGGCGATCGTCGACCGGGTTGAATCTTCGAAGGTCGCGGACTACTCCAGCTGGACTGTCGGGCTTTCACATGATCCAACGGAGAGAAAACAACAACACGAGGCCGATGGCAAGTCCACCACATACTGGAAACAGTGGGTTGCCGATTCGCTGTCCGACGCCCAAGACATAGAATCCTACTTCATCAACACGAAGGGCATGAAGGGAGGCACTGGAGGTGACCTAAGTGCTCGAAGAACGGTATACGTCTACATCTTCTAGCTCGACGTCCTGGACGACCGGACCCGGGTGGGAGGAGTGACCAGGCACCCTACGCCGCAGGGGCGATGCACGACTTCCTCATGGGAAAGCCGGAGGGCCTGCAGCAAGCCTTCCGGTTCGCCTCCAAGGCATGTAAGCCGTTAGACGGTTTCCAGATCGCTTGATTCCGCCGGCACGCCCGCTGCCGCGGCGTCGGCATCTACGACTCCAGTCCTCAGGCCTTGACCCGGAACTCGACCCGGGATTGCGGCGCTGATTTCGGGCCTGACTTCGGCACTCAGCCGCCAACTCGGCCGGCAACTGGCTGCCGAACTCAACTCGGCATCCAAAGCGCGAGTCAGGGCACGAATCGTCGCGCGGCTGGCTGCCGAACTCGACCCCGAACTGGCTGCGACACTGATGGTGCGGTTGGCTGC
>CAZVCQ010000028.1:0-14172 GCA_964626085.1 uncultured bacterium | reverse complement strand
AATACTAACATAGAACAGGACGCTTGTCAAGACTTTTCGGCCGGACTCCTAGGGGGCCGCCTTCGCCGATGCAGTGCCCGATACGCTGATTGGCGCAATCACCGGTACGTTTACCGGGAAAATGACTCGAACAATGACGCGAACGATGACCGGCACAACTTCTGGTACAACTTCGTGAACAGTTTGCGGTACAGTGCCACGCACAGTTGCTCACGCAGTTCGCGACGCAGTCCGCTATTCAGTTGCCGTCGCACTTGCCGACGCAGTGCGCTACACAGTGAACGATACTCTGGCCGGAACCTTCTGACGAACAATGAGAGGTACTTTGAGAGACACAAGGAACGTTCCGGTGAGCTTTCGGGTGGGCTTTCCATGGAGCTTTCACGGTTAGTAACTCGACTGGCTCGGGCGACCGCTGTGACTTTCGGCCTGCCGCGCGACGGCGCGCCGGTCGTACCTTGGCGGCGGGCACGGGTTGACAACTGAGGCCCAAGAGACTATCCTCCCGACGTGGGAACGACTCTCCTCGTAGCGCTGGTCGCCGCCAGCCGTATCGTCGTCACCGAAGTGATGGCCAATCCCAGCGGCGTTACCGGTGTGCACATGCCTGAGGACCGGAACGAGTTCATCGAGCTCTACAACGCCACGGGCACCGCAATCGACTTGAACGAGTGGACGATCAACGACGGCGATGCCATCGACATCTTGGCGGCCTGGACCGATTCCTCGCTGCTCGCCGTTGACTCGTCACTCATCATCGGCTACTCGTGGCTCAACCCCGGCGGCTATGCAGTTGTTCTCGACCCGGAGTACACGGACACGTTAGCGGCCGGCGGCTACGAGCGGCCGTATCGTTTCGGAGCGAACACCCTGATTCTTACCGTCAGGAACACGACACTGGGAAACGGCCTCGCAACAACCGACCCAGTCACCCTCGTATCGTCGTCAGCCTATGGCTACGAAGACACCAGCACTTTCGGGACTCCCTTTGACGCGACCGATTCGCTTCCCTGCGACCCGGGCGACGGCATCTCGTGGGAACGAATCGACGTTGCTGGCCAGGATGAGGTCAGTAACTGGATGGCCAGCCGCGATACGGCCGGCTGTACTCCGGGCGCTGTCAACAGCAGCACAACGTTCCTCGATCTCGCCGTTACCGGCATCGTTCTCTCGGATTCTGCGACGACCAAACCCGGCGAACCCCTGTTCGCAGCCATCGGCATCACCAACTCCGGCTTCCGAACGTCTGCGGCATGGAGCGTCCGCGTTTTCCTCGACCGCAACGGCAACGCCGCGCCTGATGCCGGCGAGTACGACACCACACTCACCGGCCACACTCTGCAGCGGGGACAAGACGAAACCCTCACCGTCCGGATTGCCTGCCCGGCTGTGAAGACTGACCTTTGGGCCCGTCTCGCGTGCGACGGCGACGGCGACTCCACGAACAACAGCCGACGCCTGACCATCACGCCCGGCGGGTCGGAGCGCATGTTCGATCTGAGCCTGTCGAGCTTCAGCCCGGACGGGGACGGGTTCGAGGAGAGCCTGGCTGTCTTCTACCACCTGCCCGAGGCGAAGGGAACGTTGAAGGTGATGGTCTTCAACCTCGCTGGCCGGCAGGTCGCAACGCTGTTCTCCGGGAGACCCCTGGCTACGAACGGTGTTGTCTGCTGGGACGGACGCAACTCAACCGGCGGCCGCGCGCCGTTCGGGGTCTACGCGGTCTGCGTCGAGTACCGCAACAGCGGGGCAACCCGCACCGAGAAGCTACCGGTCGTATTGTTGCGGAAGTAAGGGTCTAGTTCGCGCTCAGCTGGGTGAGGACGTAGTTGTCCGGATTCACCCAGTTGCCACCCCTGAGCACACCGTAGTGCAGGTGAGTTCCGGTCGAGCGTCCGGAATTGCCGACGGTGGCGATTACGTCGCCCCGGAAGACGTTGTCACCCACACTCACCTTGAGCGAACGGCAGTGGGCGTAGAAGGTCCGGATGCCGCCGCCGTGTTCAATCTCAACGCATCGGCCCCAGCCGCTCTTCCAGCCGGCGTAGACAACGCGTCCGGACGCAGTTGCCGCGACCGGCGTGCCGGTGGGCGCAACGATATCGAGACCCGGGTGCATCTCGCGACGGCCCGTGAACGGGTCGCGACGGTACCCGTAACCGGAACCAACCCAGCCCTGCACCGGCCAGATTGAAGGCATGTTCTTGAGCCGGGCTTCCTGCTCCTTCACCGCGCCCTCGATTTCACTCAGTGACTGCTGCTCGAACCGCAGCCGCCGGAGCATCGCGTCCACGCCCGGCTCCGGGCTCGGTGGCTGGCTGCCGCCGACGCCCATCAGCCGTATGTCGCCGGGTATCAGCGGCATGTTGATGGACGCCCGCAGCTTGTTGTCCATCTGCTCGGCCCTGACGAGGAACTGACGGAACGTGTCCATCGCCGCGGCGTAGGCAGCGACCTGCGCCCTAAGATTGGTGTTTTGGCGGGCGAGCCGGCTGACCAAGCCATGCTCGGTCAAGCGCGAGACCGCGAACGACCCGAGCAAGGACCCGAAAACGAGAACCGCCACCACCCCGGCGATGCCAAGGTAGATGGCGTATGCGGGAACAGACAGGTTGAAAAACCTGTTGCGGCGCTTCAGTGCAACCAGAACCTGGAGCGATTCCAAGATGTAGAGTCTAGCCGCATGAGGCCTGGAGTCAAGAAGCGCCGGTTGGCCTGGGTGCTGGGAGTTGGCGGCTGTGGGTCAGGAATTGGCGCAGATACCGCGCGACACGGCATCGCTCCTAACTCCTAGCTGCCAACTCCTGACTAGCCCGCGGCGAAGCCGCATCTATCGGTGCACTATGAACTTATCCCGGAATGAGGCCGAGGCCGACTGAGCGCCGGCCGACGACAACTCAGTGACCCGCGCATCCAGCTTGTACAGGTACACCCCGTTGGCCAGCGGCTGCCCGTCTTTGTCCAGACCGTCCCACTCAAGCTGGTTGTAGTCGAACCCGCACGGCGCCGGCGGCAGCACCCGCACCAGCCGGCCGGCAATCGTGAATATCTTGACCGACACCAGCGCGGCGCGATTCAAGCCGAACGTGAACTTCGCGGGCCCGGTGGTCGGGTTGGGATAGACCAGGCAGTCGGTCAGTTTGAGCGCGTCGTTGAGTTGGGTCTGAAGCAGCACCATCACGCGCGTGCGGTTCCGGCTAGGGCTGGTCGGGTCCACCATGTTGTCCGAAGCCGTAACCGTCAGCGAGTCGAACGCGTTCTGCAGTTTGAGCGCGTAGGTGAATTGCCCTGCCACGGTCGAGTTGTTGTCGTAGTGGAAGTAACTTGCCAGCGGCGTGGTCGTGCCGCCCATCTTCAGGCTCAGCACAACATCCTGAATCGACGGGTCCATATTCGGCACGAGGAAGATGCCCGAGGGGTCACTCAACCGCCCAACCAGGTTGAACCCGCGCGGCACACGGTTCGTATCTGGCACCGGCACCAGCGGAATGCCGTCCGCGTAGAGGCTCGCCAGCGGCGGCTCGTCGTCCGAAGTCGCGACCATGGCGGTATCGAGCGTAATCGAATCACGCTCGTAGGACAGGGCAGTTGAACCATCGAAGCTGAGCAGGGAGACGCGGCCGGTGCTGGGAAGGCGGATGTAGCGCCCGTTGGGGACATCGGTCGTTTCCGGGTACGGCATCCTCGGCACGATGAACGCCCCGGGAATCCGGCTCGAATCGAACGTGCCTGCGGCATGGTGGATTTCGTACCCCGGCAGGTCATAGCTTATCGCAAAAGTGCCGCCGCTTGTGAACGTCGAGTGGTACTCACGATGCCAAACCGCCTCGTGTGCCGATACCTCGTACAAACCCTTCGGATTGACTGTGTCGGTGGCCTCGAATTCGTTCCTGCCGCCCGGGTAGAAAGTGTCGGGCCGGACCTCGGGAACGACACCGCGGTGCGGCATCCTTAGCACGGTCGCCGGGTCGCCGAACAGGTGGTACAAGGTATTTTCCAGGGTGTAGGCCTGGAAGAACGCCGGGCCGATCGGGTCACCGGGGTAGTTCATCAGGCGGCCGAACATTATCCGCGCCAGCTCCGCGTTCGTGCCGGAAGTCGTCGCCTTGGTCGCGCCCACACCGGCAATGGTCCCGCCGTCCTTTCGCACCAGTTCTTCTGCAATCGCTTCGTACCTTGTGTCCTCGAACCGGCCCACCCCGCACGAACCGTAGAACGCCATCGGGCTGCGCGTGCCATTGTACACGCTCGGTACGGTGTTCGTGATGTGAAGCGCTTGTTCGTGGCAGAGCTGGAACCCGGCGCCGTGACCGAAGAAGCAGAAGAGCACCGCGCCGCTGTTGAGCTGCCGGATGAACTCGGTGCTTGCGCCGGCCTTCAGATTGGTCGAGGTCAGCGGGTACTCGGTCAGGTAGACTTTGACCGGGTCGAGCAGGCCGGCGGCGTCCCTCGCTCGTGCGTCGCAGGCCGGGATGTGATCGTGGCCCAGTCCGTCCGGTCGATCGTAGCTGCCCTCAATTTCGTCGTCCGCGAGCAGCAGATACCGCTTCGCCCAGTACCCCAAAGGTTGTGTTTCGTACTTCTTCACCCGGTCGAGGAACTGGCGGAACTCCACCGGGCTCCTGACAGTTACCCGGCCAAGTATCAGGTCCGGAGCCCTCCCGCCGCCGTCCAGGTCCGCATACCACGCGTCAAGCGCCTCGGCCGCGCTGCCGTACACTTCCGGATCGAGGCTATAGCCCAGCTCGTACGGCGGCAACGCCGGACTGGTGCGCAGTTGGAGTATATTTCGGTAATCGTAGGTGCCGTCGCCGGCGAGCAGCACATACGCCGGCCGCTTTGCCTGCAGCAGCCGTTTGATTGCGCCCGGTTCTTCGATACCGAACGCGTAGTCGTCGTATGCTTCGGACAGCTTGGCCACCCGGACGCGCGCGTTCGGTATGCCGCCAATATTCCCCTCACGGTACCGGGCAAACAACTCGGCGGCGTGGTAGAATTCGTCCGGGCAGACTACTAGGTAGTTGATTGCGCCGGACAGACTGCGCAGGTTGCCCGGGCTACGACGCACGACTTCCTTGGGTGCGAGGAATCCGGATGAGAGCGCGCACCGCAGCCGCCTCAACCCGGCAGCGCTCAGCCGCAGGTTGCGGCGGCTGGCTGAGACATAGGTTTGGGTTATCCGGACCGGGCTGTAGGGGTTGGTGACATCTAGAAGCAGCACGTCTCCGGTCGCGCCCTCGATTCCGAACTCCGCAGTGCCGGAGTCCCGCACCGCGAACTCAAGCTGCGGCTCGGCCTTGGTCACACTCAGCTTCTCGGCATAGCGGACCTCGAGGAAGTCGAGGTAGACGTCCATTCCCATGTCACCGTAGAGCTCGACCGACAGGGTGTCGGACTTGCCGGACCTAGCTCCGATTTCATGAGGAATGCTGTCGAGCGTGAAGTTCGCCGCTGGCGGCGTGCTCTGTCCTGCTACGATGGTGAGCGAGTCGAGCAACGTCTGGTTCAAGTAGAGCCGCGCTTGATATTTTACGCCGTTGTTATCGTTCTTGCCGTAGAACCGGCCGGCAATCGAGTATATCGTGTCTCGCTGTGGCAACTTCAACTCGACCGCCACCGTCGTGTTCAGTCCCTGGGTCTTAACGATGTCCTTCCACAACCAAAGGAGGCCGGACCGACCCGGGCACAGGCTGTCCGGCTCAAGCCGGATGTGCTCGTATGCACTCGACAGCGGGTTAGTCGCGCCGGCGCCCGAGACCGAGTCCATCCGTCGGCCGTTCTCGCCACCCCAGGTCAGCCACCAGCAATTGTAGTCCGTGAACACGTTCGTACGCCAGACCGAGTCGTTGGTCAGCCGGAGCGAATCGCTGACCTGCCAGTACGAGGGCGACTCGGCATAGAACGCAAGGTACTCGCCCTTGTCGAACTTCGCGTCGCCGTTGTCCTTCACGTACACCGGCACCTGGACCATCGTATCCGGGTACGGGCCGTTGATGGTGTATGGGCCGATTGAGTAGAGCTTCATCGTCGCCGGCGCGATTGACTCCGGAGCGAACCCAGCTGCCTTCAGGTCGGCCGCAGTGATGCGGTAGACGCCGGTGCTTTCAGTCTTGATCCGGCACCAGACGTCCGAGCGCTCGAAGAAGTTGATGGAGTCCTGCAGGGGCAGGTCGAGTTTCCAATGGATGGCGTCCTCGCCGTTTACGAGCATCGGCGCGATGACGCTGTCCAGCGCGTCCGGCCGGTCGGCCTGAACCGCGGGCCGGTCGAACGACAGCGAGACGCGCACCTTGTGATGCAGCCGGAGCGTCTTTGTCGCGGCCTCATACTGGGCCGGGTTGACTCTGACCCTGGCGACCCGCACTCCGCGCAGAGTCTCGATGCTGAGAATCTCGGCCGGCGCTGCCGGCCAGAACCTATTCCCCGCCTGTATGCTGTATTCGGTCGGCTGGTTGCTGCCCCCGAATCCGACCGCGGGTCTGACTTGCACGCCCGCCGAGGTCTCAGTGCCTTCAGTCGAGAAGCTCAGCTTCACACCTCCGGTCTGCGGCACGCCAACGAAGACAACCCGGCTCGGCAGGTCCGGCTCGCCCGGCTCAGCCAGCCGCTCGAATCCCGACGCCGACACCGCGATGCCCGCGCCGGTGCTCGATGTGCTGAAACTGTCAGGCGAGAACTCCAGAACGACTCCACGCGTAGTCGAATTCACCACCAGCATCACGTCAGCCTTGGTGCGGGCAGGCGACGTTTGTGGTCCGCTCCGCTCGACCGACTTCCGGGCGGCAGGCAGGCTCGTGACCCTCTTCGTCTGGCCTGGGGACGGCGCGGAGCGGTCATCCGCAACGGCACTGCGGTTCTGACCGAAGACAGGCGCTATGAGATTTGCGGCTAGTAATGGGAGAAAGACCGAACGGGCAAGGCGGGCGATTTTAGTCATACCATAGAGATGTTATTCCATGCTCCTCCTAAGTCAAACTCATGCCGCGAATCGTGCACCATGTTTCGTGTCTGCACTTCTGACTTCTGCCTTCGCTCGTCCTTAGACAACCAGCCCCACCAAAGCCCCGCCCAGTATCAGCCACACCGGTTCGACCTTGAACCGGAGCAGCAGGCAGAAGGCGAGGGGCGCAAGGACCGCCTGCACCGGGTCAGTAATCGCACTCCGGCCCAGGAATACGGTTGCCCAAAGCAACATGCCGGCTACTGCCGGCATCACGCCGGAAAGGAACCCCTGGACCAGCGCATTCGATGATACCCGGCGATAGACGTGAATCAAGCCCCAGAGCATGAGTGTAGAGGGCAGGAACGTCCCGAGCGCGGCAATCAGCGCCCCGGAAATGCCCAGGACTTTGTACCCGATGAACGCTGCCGTGATCGCCACCGGCCCGGGCGTGACCTGGCCGAGCGCGACGCCGTCAATGAACTCGCGCATCGTCAACCAGTGACGTATGTCAACTACCTCGTGTTGGAGGAACGGGATGGCCGCAAAGCCGCCGCCGAAGATGACCGTGCCGACCTTCAGGAATACAAGCGCCAGATCCCCCGCCTTCTGCACGACCGCCGGCAGCGCGAGCCCGCCCGAGCTTCCGAGCCAGAACCCCACCATCGCCAGCGCCGCCGCGCCGTTTCCCTTCACCTGACGCCACGCGCCGGAGAACGCGATGCCCAGCACGCCGCAGCCGAGCACCACCAGCAGCACGTCGCCCCGGAAGAACAACGCCACCGCCGCGACCGCACCGATGACTGCCGCCTTCCTGTTCCTGACGTTTGCGCGCCCGATGTTCCACGTCGCCCACGCCAGGATGCCGACGACCACCGGCTGCACCCCGGCGAAGAGCCTGGTCACCAGCGGCACGCTGCCGTAGCGGAAGTAGAGCGCGCTCAGGACTGCCATCAACACGAGGCTCGGCGCCAGCAGCGCGACGACCGCGGTCACCATTCCTTTCATGCCCCGTAGTTCGTACCCGATGTACTCGGCGTAGTTGGAAACGAACGGCCCGGGCAGCATCTGGCCCATCGTCACCGCGACACCCAGTTGCGCGTCCTTAATCCAGCGCCGTCGTTCCACGACCTCCTGCCGGATCAGCGCCAGCATCCCGACCCCGCCGCCGAAGCCGATGGTGCCCAGCTTCGCGAACGCCGCTGCGATGTCGCGCAGGCTCACTCGCGGCGTCGGTCTTTCGTCCATCAGCGTGCGATTCTAGCCCGCTGCCGGCAATGCGCAAGCCCTTGCCGGACGTAGCCTGTGGTCAATCGGTTGGTTGATACTGATGGGAGCGGCGCTGCAGCAGTCCGTGCAAGTCCTGTATCACCTCATCGACCCGGAGCCGAGCCCACGCTATCTCATCCGGGCGGATCCTATCATCGCGGAGCACCACGACGCTGCTGCCCGCCCCGACAAGAACACGCCGGTGTCTGGGTGCGTAGACAAGCTCGCGGGGATTGGCGTGACCTAGCTTGACGACAGCGGTGGCGCGATAGGTGCGGCAGTCAATCACTGCCATGGATCCTCGTTCGAAGTACGTGCAGTACAGACGGCGCGACTCGGGGACATATTGCAGCGCATCCACGCGGTTGCGTGTGGGCAGACGGACGGTGGCAATGATGCGATCACTTCGTGTGTCGATGACCGCCACTCTCTTGCCGTACTTGACGTAGACGACGTGTGGGTGGGAGACAAGACGGAGCGGCCACGGTTCCCATCCTCTCCTGAGCGGACCCTGAATCTGCATGGTCTGCAGGTCAATGACGTACGCCTCGGTCGGACTCGAGCACGTGCAGTACGCTTTGTCATGCAGCGGATCGAGGACCAATCCGGTCAGCCATCCCTTCACGGTCGCCTGAGCCACCACCGAATCCGTGCGTGCGTCAATAGCGACCACTTGGTGGTTATCTCCGCCTGAGATGCAGTAGATGCGGTCGCGTGTCGAGTCGTAAAGCAGTCCCGTACGCCGCTGGGAGAAAAGGGACAACTCCTTTGCTACGCTGTTTGTCCTGCAGTCAATCACCGCGAGCGTGGAATCCCATTTGGCGCAGTAGAGTCTGTCGTACTTCGCGCTATAGCACAGCGCGGTCACGGGCGCACTCATGTCTATCGCGGCAACGACCGTATCGGCGACGGCATCAATCACGCTCAATCTGGGGTTTCCTCCACTTGCGCAATAGACTCGCGTCCCGTTTCCGTTGCTGCACAGCGCATTCGGCCAACCACCGACCGGCACGATTGCTCGGATGGTTTCTGCCGCGGGGTCGATGACGGCGACCTCATGTCCGGACGCGTCGGCGCAGTACACCTTATCCTGATGGCTATTGTACAGCATCGCGCCAACGGAGTAACCCAGTGACACTCTTCTCAACACTCCGAACCGGGCGCAGTCTATGCCGTAGACTTCGTACGGCTCCTCTCGAAGATAGTAGAGCCTATTGACCGGCGCGCAGTAGACCGCGCGTGTACTCATGCTTCTGGTACTGGTTCTGACCGAAGCGACGGCTGTGTTACTGCGACAGTCAATGGCCGCGGCCCAGTCTTTTCCGCAGCAGTACAGGCGATTGCCGGTGGCGTCGTAGACAAGGTCGTATGTCTCGCCGGGAACGGGAATTCGAGCCACCACACGGTCGGAAGCGCCATCTATCGCGACGACGCATGGTTCGCTCAGAGTGTCGGGCCAAGAATGCGACCCAGCGCAATAGACTCTGTTCTCCTTCAGATTGTAGCGCAGGATTGCTTCGTCGAATGGAGCCGGTACGTACGCAATCACCTGGTTGCTCCAGCAGTCTATGATGGCTACGGTTCTTAGGTCTTCCGAATCGGAAGTGCTGGTTCTGCGGCTGTACACGTACAGCTTGTTCTCCCGTCGGTTGTAGCACAGCGCGCTGGGCCAGGGTCCGGCATCGATGGTTCCGATGACCCGGTTCGTCTGTCCATCGATGACGGTCACGGCATTCTGGTCGCCGGTGCGTATCCAGTAGACCCGATGCATCATCGGATTGCAGCAGACCACCCGGGGCGCGCCTATCGGCCCAGTCCCGTCCGGCAACGCGGCGATGACGTCCAGCGTCCGACCATCAAGGACGCTCAGGCTGTCGTCGCCGCTGTGCAGGTAGCTGTATAGCCTGTTCGTCACCGGGTCAAAGCATATCTCCTCCGGCCACATCATCCTAGCCTCGGCCAGGGCTGAGAGTACCGAGTCCCTACGGGCATCGTTGCTCGCGCGTGGTTCATGGGAAGACAGACGGACTTCATCGGCCATCGGGTCGTAGAACGGCGCGCCTGGTCCATACGCCGGGACCAGGGCAATCTTCCGGCCGGTTTCAGCGTCCATCACCAAGACCCTTCCCCAAGCATGAACCAGGACGCAGTTATCACGTGTGCTGTAGGCGATTCCATCGCTGGTCCTGCAGCCAAGCGAATCCGGTAACCGGATTGTCTTCTCGACCGCGTGAGACGACTGGCTGGCGCAGCCAAACATGTACAGCACCGATGCAACCGCGAGCAGCGCGAGCCATTTGAACTGAGAGCCCTGCTTGCCTCGGGGCACAGCACCGCGAACGCCCAGCGCAGATGCCTGCGACGCGTCGCGCAGACCAGCTCGGCTCATCCCGGTGCCGTTCGCTGCCATCCGGCTATTCTAGTCCGGTGCCTGTCGGCTGCAAGGAGAGCAGGAAAGGGCAAGGCTAAGGTTAAGGTCAAGGTTGAGGCTGAGGTCGAGGTCAAGATTGGAGTTCGGCAGGAGAATCTGTGGAATCTGCGTAGTCTGCGAACACTCCTCTCCGGGCCTTGGTGGTCTTGACGTCCTTGGCGGTTTCCTTTCCGGTTGCCCGGACCTCACATCTGCGTCATCTGCGTAATCTGCGGATACTCCTCTCCGGCCTTGGTGGTCTTGGCGCCTTGGCGGTTCCATTCCGGGGCTCTGCCGCCTCTGCCACCTCGGTTGACAGCGCGCCAAACCTGTGGTAACTCTCTATCAGGCGCAACATGGAATACCTGCTCTACGTGCTGCTGGGCATCGGCCTCGCTGCGGCCTGCGGGTTCCGCGTGTTCGTGCCGTTCCTCGCCATCAGCATCGCCGCGATGACCGGGCAGCTCAGACTCGCGCCTGACTTCGCCTGGCTCGGCTCGTGGCCGGCGCTCATCGTCTTCGGGGTCGCCACCATCGCCGAGATCGTCGCCTACTACGTGCCCTGGCTCGACCACGTACTAGACATCGCCGCCACGCCCGCAGCAATCGTCGCCGGCATCATCGTCACGGCTTCGGTGATTACCGGGATGTGCCCGGTGCTGCGCTGGGCCCTTGCCGCCATCGCCGGCGGCGGAGTCGCAGCCGCGGTGCAGCTTGCCACGGTCGCTCTGCGCCGTGCGTCGACCTATGCAACCGCCGGGCTCGCGCACCCGCTCGCAGCAACGGCCGAGACCGGCGGCTCGGTCGGGATGTCGGCCCTGAGCCTGCTCGTACCGGTCGTCGCCGGAGTCCTCGCGCTCCTGCTCATACTCATCGCCGCCCGCTGGTTCAGCCGGCGCCGTACGCGTGCCTGAGGTAACCCCAAGAACCGAGATAGGAACTAACCACCAAGGCACGAAGACACAAAGATGGTCCGGACCCGGAATGTCATTGTGTGCTTGGCGTCCTTGGCGGTTCAATATCGGATTCGGGGGCAGCACGCGTTCTTGACATCGTCGCCGGTTTCGGTTAACTACTTCTCGGAGGCTACCATGAATATGAGACTATCAGTTCTGCTTGCTCTGCTCGCGGCCGCCGCCTTCGCTCAGACGCCGGTGTTCGATGCCCCGGTTGCGATTGAGGCGAATGGCGTGCCGATCAACGTCGGCACCGGCGGCAACGCCTCGCCGTTCCTGGTTGACTGGAACGGCGACGGCAAACAGGACCTGCTGCTCGGACAATACCTGTACGGCAAGGTCAGGTTCTACGCGAACGTCGGCGAGGACACTGCGTCGGTGTTCGGCGACTCCGTCTATCTCCAAGCCGACGGCTCGGACATATCCCTGACCTACGGCTGATGCCAGGGCGCAACAGTCGCCGTGTGCGACTGGAACAACGATGGACGGCTGGACCTCATCACCGGTGAGCGCAACGGGTACTACACGGTCTTCCTCAGAAATGAAGACAGCACCCTGACCAACGCCGGCCGGATTCAGGCCCACGGCGTTGACATCGTGACCAACAACAACGCGTGGCCGACGATAGTCGACTGGAACCTCGACGGCCGCAAAGACCTGCTCGCAGGCCAGGAAGGCATCGGCGCTCCCTGCAACGTCTATGTCTACCTGAACGAAGGAACCGACTCGCTTCCGGTGTTCGGCGACTCGACCCCGGTGGAGCATGGCGGCAGTCAGTTCAACAACTACCGCTGCGTGCCCCTGCTTCTCGACCTCGACGGCGACGGCAAGAGGGACTTGGTCCTCGGCGAGTGGTATAGCTCGGTGCGCTTCTACACCAACGTCGGCACCGATACGAACCCGGTCTTCAACACGTTCGTCAACCTGGTCGAGCCGGACCCTGTCGGCTTCGTCAACGGCAACCCACCCCGCGTGAACTTCACCGACTGGGACGGCGACGGCGACCTCGACATGATATCTTGTGACTACTACGGTTCGGTCTTCCTCCGGCGCAACATCACCGCCGCGGGAGTCGAGGAACGCTGCGAGCCTCAAGCTGCAAGCCTCAAGCCGCAAGCAACGGTCATCCGCGGCGTCCTGTTCCTGCCGCGGGACATGACCGAATTGCCCGGCAATTCGGATCGTGTCCCAAGGCCCGCCCTGCTCGACGCCTCCGGCCGCTCGGTTCTCGAATTGCAGCCGGGCGCGAATGACGTCCGGGCGCTGGCGCCCGGAGTCTATTTCGTGCGTTCTGAGCCGTCAGCCGCCAGCCATCAGCCGTCGGTGGTTACGAAGGTCGTGGTAACGCAGTAGTCAGCAGCCAGCCATCATCAGGGGCGGGCTTCGGCCCGCCTTCGCTTTTCGCGCCGGCAAAGCCCCTCGAGTGTCATCGGGGACCAGAGTCTACTTCGCCTAGCCTTCGAAAACCACAATCTCGGCCCAAGTCAAGACACGACAGGCTTCGCGTCGTTGAACGTGGCAGCCAGAGCGGAGAAGGACTTCGGGCGGTGCTTTTCCCACTGCTCCTGCGGGATGTACAACGGCCGGTATGTCACGCCGCGACCCTCCGCCGTCGCGTCACCACACCACTGGCACAGACGTTCCCATTTGTGCGGGTCCTCAACGTCCTCGCGCCCCTTGGTCTCGATAATCCAGATGGAGGTCGACGTCTTCTTCACCACGAAATCGGGCAGGTAGTTGGCGATACCTCTGCCTGCGGTCTGGTACTCAATCTTGAAGCGCACGTTCTCGGCGTTCTTGGCGAACGAGATGATGTCGTCGCAGCCGTCCAGGAAGGCCGCGAACTCCAGTTCGAAGTGGTTGTCCGCCACCACGCGGTTGAACACCGACCGCTTCGGCTGCACGAAGCTCTGGTCACTCACGACCATCGGCCTTGACTTGCTCAGCCTGATGGAATCCTCTATGCGCGTCGTGCCCCGGTCGCGTACGGTCAGGTTGTTGATGGCAGTCTTGAACGTCTCCAGGATGCGGCTGGTGACTTCAGGTTCCGACAGATTGCGCAGGACGTTCAGGTTGTCCATGTCAACCGGCTGGGCGAACAGGTTGCGTTCGATGAACTGCTTGACCTTGCCGAACAGGATGTCGAAACCACCGACGAGCCGCAGGTCGCGCATCACGGTGCGGGCGAAGAAGCCGACGGCCGACTGGTGCGACGGCGCTATCGTAGTATCCAGCACAGTCATGTGGCTGACGTCGCCGGTGTCAATGTCGCGGAACACTATCTGCCGTTGCTCGTCGGGCGAGAACTGCCTCAGCGGCAGGCCCGGCTGCGGCAGCCGGTCGCAGTCCAGCTCATCCAGCACCTTGTACTCGCGGTACACCCGGGGCTGCAGCAGCGGCAGTTCAATGTCCAGTTCCGGGATGTTCTTCTTCGGGTTGTCCGAATCCACTTCAACCACGAGCGGCGACTTACCCTTAGTGCCCCAGCCCATAGGGGTGAGTTCAAGCTCTACGCCCTGGCTGCGGATTGCCTCGACGAAGTCCATGAACGCATCGGTGCCGACCACGCTCACTTTCTCGGTCACGCCTTCACCGCG
>CAZVCQ010000027.1:0-14207 GCA_964626085.1 uncultured bacterium | reverse complement strand
GCCGTGTACACGCGGGCGGAGTTGGAGATGCTCGCGGGCTTGTGTCTCGAGCACGGTCTCTATCTCATCGGTGACGAGGCGTACCGCGAGTTCATCTACGACGACGACACCGAGCACGTGAGTGTCCTGAACCTGGCGGGAATCGAAGACCGGGCGATACTCGTCGACAGTGTTTCCAAGCGCTACAGCGCCTGCGGTGCGCGGGTCGGGTGCCTCATCAGCCGCAACGCCAAACTGGTGGCCGCGGCCTTGAAGTTCGGCCAGGCCCGGCTCTGCCCGCCGACCGTTGACCAACTCGCGGCAATGGCCGCGGTGAACGTACCCGACAGCTACTTTGAGGAAGTCAGGCGCGAGTACCAGTGCCGGAGAGACGTGGTGTGCGCGGCGATCGCAAGGATACCGGGAGCGCTCTGCGTGAAGCCGAAAGGCGCCTTCTACGTCGTCGCCAAGCTGCCGATTCGCGACGGCGAGGAGTTCGCCACGTTCATGCTCGATGAGTTCCAGCTTGACGGGGAAACCGTGATGGTGGCGCCCGCCGACGGGTTCTACGCGACTCCGGGCAAGGGCAAAGACGAGGTCCGGATTGCCTACGTGCTCAACTGCCTCGACCTCGACCGGGCGATGAAGGTACTCGCGGCCGGGGTGGAAGCTTACAACAACAGGAAATGACAAGGAAAAAGGGACAAGTGGAAATGGCAAAGTCCGGACTTCGGAATTTCCCCTTTTCCACTTTCCACTTCACCTCATGGAGCTAGCTCCATGAAGATCTGCATGGTGAGCGACAACTACTACCCGTACATCGGGGGAATCGCCGAACATGTCTATTTCCTGGCGGTTGAGTTGCGCAAGCGGGGACACGTCGTGAAGGTGCTGACGGCGCGGGTCGGCGGACGGATGATGGAGTGCATGGCCGAGATGCCGGGTGAAGAGCATGTGAAGCGAATCGGCGAAGGCTGGGTAGTCCGGTCCAACAAGTCCTTTGCCCGCGTAGCGGTTGCATGGCGGCCGGTGGCCCAGATCCGAAGGTACTTCGAGCAGGAACGTTTTGACGTCGTTCACATCCACGGTTCGCTGGCGCCGACCCTGCCGATGGCCGCGATCCAGGCCTCGCGCACCCTGAACGTCGTCACTTTTCACGCCGGACATGACCAGAGCCTGGGGTACGCGCTGTTCCGGTCCGAGCTCAGACCCTACTTCAACGCGGTCCACGGCCTGATTGCCGTATCCGAGACAGCGCGGACGTCCTGCGTCAAGTACTTCCCGGGGCCGTACCGGATTATCCCGAACGGTATCGACCTCGGCTTTTTCCGGCCCGACGCCGGCCGCGTTCCCGGCACCGATGACGGTCGTCCGCGAATTCTGTTCGTCGGCCGGTTCGAACCGCGCAAAGGCCTGAAACACCTGCTGACGGCAGTACCCGAGATCGTGAAGCATGTCCCGAACGTGGAATTGGTTGTGGTCGGCACCGGCCTGCTCGGGTATTCCTACAAGTCATACTTGATACCGGAGGTGCAGCAGCACGTGCGCTGGGCCGGGCTGGTTCAGAACGAGGAACGGCCGAAGTACTATGCCAGTTGCGACGTGTACTGCTCGCCGGCGACCGGACAGGAGAGCTTCGGCATCGTCCTCCTGGAGGCGATGGCGACCGGCAAGCCGGTGGTAGCATCCGACATCGACGGCTATCGCTCGGTGATGACCGACAACCAGGAGGGCCTGATGGTTCCGCCCGGCGACCCGCCGGCCCTGGCTCAAGCCATCGTGAAGATACTGCTTGACCGTGAGGCAGCGCGCCGGTTCTCCGCGAACGGCCTCGCGCGCGCGCAGCAGTTCTCCTGGCCGAAGCTTGCCGAGCGGGTCGAGGCCTACTATGAAGAAATGGCCCGTGAGTACCCGGTTCCGAAGTACGGCCGAAAGAGGGGCTGAGATGGGCACCGAGGAACAGCAGCCTCTCTCAGGCCAGCCCGAAGATCTGCTGGAGCAGCGGGGAGAAGTCCTGTACGCCGAATCGGAGATCGCCGAGACGGTCGCAACCGCGGCCCGCACCAAGGGGAAGAACCAGCTCTGGTCGGTCCTGAAGAACGGCTCGTTCCAGATCTTCTCCTGGTCGCAGGCCGTGTCGCTTTTCGGGGACAAGCTCGACTACATGGCGCTGCTGGCGATGATCGCCTTCTATGCCAGCAAGTACGGATGGCAGAGCTCACGGGCGATTTCGTACCTCTCGGTCATCGTGGCGATGCCGGTGGTGCTCTTCGGGCCGCTCGCAGGCATCCTCGTGGACCGCTGGGACCGGCGCAAGGTAATGATCGTGTGCGACTCGGCGCGGACTGTTCTCGTCCTCTCCATACCGCTGGTCGCGCTCGCGACTTCCAACCTCATCCTGATCTACGCCGTGGCGTTCCTGGTGTTCCTGTTCGGGCTCTTCTTCAATACGGCCCGGATGTCGATAATACCGAACCTCGTGGGCTCGGACCACCTGCTCGGCGCGAACTCCTTCATGAGTTTCGTCGGTCGGGTAGCGACCTTCCTGGGGATGTTCCTCGGCGGGTTGATCGTGGACTGGAAGTGGTGGTCGCACATCGGCATCAACCCGGCGTGGACTGCGGGATTCTACATCGACGCCCTGACCTACCTTGTGTCGGTCATTGCGCTGCTGGTGATCTTCAAACGGATGGGGCAGAGGATCCGGCAGGGCGGCCATGGCCGGCGGGAGGCTCCGGAGGTCAAGCTCTTCCTCACCCAGCAGGCGCGGATGGTCCACGAAGTCAGGGAGGCGTTCAACCTCGTGCGTGGGCAGCCATCAGTACTCTTCGTCTACTGCTCCGTGTTCATGATGGTCATCCTCGGTGCTGCGGTCTTCGTGCTCTACATCCCGATCATACAGAGCGCGAAGGGGCTCGGCAGCGGCTTGGGACTGGGTACTCAGGGCGTCGGGTTCGTTGGAGCAATCGGCTCGGTCGGGCTGGTACTTTCGTCGATGGGCTACGGCCTGCTCGGACACAAGCTGAAGAAGCACTTAGTCATGCTGACTTCGTTTCTCGTGCTCGGGCTCGTTGGCGCGGGACTGGCGGTCTCCAAGTCCTTCGCGCCGGTCGCGCCGCTGGTTTTCCTCGCCGGTCTTGCTCTGTCCCCGGTCTACATCGGCATGGATACCCTGCTGCACGAGTCGGTACCCGAAGCGGCGCGGGGCCGGATATTCTCGACCCGCGACTGGCTGCTGCACCTGGCCTTTGCCGTGTCCGCGCTCGTCATCGGACAACTGACCAACTTCGCATCCAGCCGCCGGCTCCTGTTCGGGGTCAGCCTGCTCATCGCCGCCATGAGCGTAGTCGGGTTCTTTCTGACCCGCGGTAAGAAAGTGGGGTAGAAGATGACTGATTCCCGTGTTCTGAAGATGGCGCAGACGATTGCGCAGTACAGCGTCAACCTGAAGCCCGCCGATAAGTTCCTGATCCTCGCGTCGGTGCCCGGCCTGCCGCTTGCCCGCGAAGTCTACCGTGAGGCCCTGGCGCTCGGCGCGTTCCCGGTTGTCCGGACCCTGCATCCGGAGCTGGACGAGCTGCTCTATCGGTACGGGACCGACGACCAAGTGAAGTTCGTGCCGGAGTATGAGAAACAGGAACTGGAGAGCCTGAACGCGAGGCTGGTGATTCGCGGCGACGTAAACGTGATGACCATGGCCGGGGTCGAGCCGGCGCGGCTGACACTCGGCCGCCAGGCGCGGCGACCGCTGCTCGAACGGATGATGGCGCGAAAGGCGGCGGGAGAGCTGAAGAACTGCGTGACCCAGTACCCGACCAATGCCAGCGCCCAGGAGGCCGGGATGTCGCTTGCCGACTACGAGGAGTTTGTCTTCCACGCCTGCTTCGCGGACCGGTCTGACCCGGTCGCAGCCTGGCGCGAGCTATCGCGGCAGCAGCAGGGGTACGTGGACTTCCTCGACAACGTGAAGACACTCCGAGTCGAGGGCCCGGGTACGGACCTTTCCCTTTCGGTCGATGGCCGCAAATGGGCGAACTCGGACGGAAAGGCCAATTTCCCTTCGGGTGAGGTCTTCACCAGCCCGGTCGAGGATTCGGTCGATGGCCGGGTTCGGTTCGACGTTCCAACCCTATTCTCAGGTCAACCGGTCGAGAATATCGAACTCGAATTCAAGGCGGGCCGGGTTGTGGCGGCCCGGGCCGAGCGCGGGGACAAGATGCTTCAGTCGGCGCTCGAAACCGACGCCGGTTCGCGGACCCTCGGGGAGTTCGCGTTCGGCCTGAACTACGGTATCACCCGGGCGACGAAGAACATCCTGTTCGACGAGAAGATGGGCGGCACCATCCATATGGCGGTCGGCGCCGGCTACCCTGAGACCGGCAGCACGAACCGGTCGGCGATTCACTGGGACATGATCAAGGACATGAAGCAGGGCAGAGTCTACGCGGATGGCAAGCTCGTGTACGAGAACGCGAGATTCACGGCCTAGAAGGCACTGACGAATTCCCAATCCCCGATTACTAACTAATGTCGATAGAGACAAGACACGAAGTGGAAAGTGGAAATGCCAAAGTCGGACTTCGAACTTTCCCCTTAGTCATTGGTCATTTATCCTGGAGGTGAGTTGTGGCTGATTCAAGAGTCGAGAAGCTGGCAAAGGTCCTGGTCCACTACAGCCTGCACGTCAAGAAGGGCGACTGGGTGAGAATCGAGGGAACGTCAGTTGCGCAGGAGCTGATACGGGCTGCCTACATCGAGATACTCAAGGCCGGCGGCAACCCGATGCCGAGAGTCGGCCTGCCGCGACTGGGGCATGACTTCTACACGCACGCGTCGCAGGACCAGCTCAAGTTCATCCCGCCGACGGCGTCCTTGGAGACCGACCGGCTCGACGCGAGTCTCTCTATCTGGGCCGGCTGGAACTCGAAGGAGCTTTCCGGTGTGGACCCGAAGAAGATGGCTATCGCTCAGGCCGCGCGCAAGGGGCTGTTCGACCGGTATCTGAAACGGATTGGGTCGGGCAGCCTGAAGTGGTGCGGAACTATGTTCCCGAACGATTCCTCGGCCCAGGATGCGGAGATGTCCCTGTCCGAGTACGAGGATTTCGTGTACCGTGCCGGCAAGCTCGACCAGAAGGACCCGGTTGCCGAGTGGCGGAAGGTGTCCCGAGCGCAGGCCAGGCTGGCGCGTTTCCTCAACACCCTGAAGACCATCCGGATTGTCGGGCCTGACACGGACCTGTCGTTCAATGTCGGGGGGCGGAAGTGGATAAACTGTGACGGTCACGAGAACTTCCCGGACGGCGAGATCTTCACCGGTCCGGTTGAGAACTCAGCCGAAGGACGGATACGCTACACCTTCCCGGCGGTTCATGGCGGACGCGAGGTCGAGAACGTGCGGCTTACCTTCAAGCAGGGCAAGGTCGTCGAAGCCAGGGCGGACAAGGGCGAGAAGTACCTGCAGGCGATGCTTGATTCCGACGCCGGAGCGCGGTACGTCGGTGAGCTCGCGTTCGGGACCGACTACTCGATCAAGCGGTTCACCAAGAACACCCTCTTCGATGAGAAGATCGGCGGGACTATGCACATAGCGGTCGGCGCAGCACTGCCTGAGAGCGGAGGCCGGAACAAGTCGTCGCTGCACTGGGATATGGTCTGCGACACGCGCAAAGGGTTCACGGTGTACGGCGACGGCAAGCCGATAATGAAGGACGGGAAGCACAGTCGATTTCAGATTGCAGATTGAAGATTGCAGATTGGGGAGAGGAAGAGAACCACTGCGAAAACAGGGACTGTACCGCGCGTCCTCGCGCTCCTAGGGACTGTCCCTGTTTTTGGCTGTTCATGAAGGCGAGGCCATGAAATACCAGGCGCAGCTCGATGAGATGAGAGAATTGGTGCTCGCGGCCAAAGGGCCCGAGGACGTGCAGGCACGGGTGGTCATCAGCCTGCACAAGAATTTCCCGCACTACAACTGGGCCGGAATCTACCGGTTGGAGGGCAATGACTTGGTGCTGGGTCCGTTCCAGGGTAAACCAACCGTGCACACCCGGATACCCGTTGGCACGGGCGTCTGCGGCGCGGCTGCGGTTTCGAAGAAGACCGAGGTCGTGCCCGACGTGAAAGCCGATGCCCGTTACCTGGCCTGTTCGCTGGAGACCCGTTCGGAAATCGTCGTGCCGGTCATCAAGGGTGGCGTCTTCTGGGGCGAGATCGGCATCGACTCAGACCGGCCTAACGCCTTCAGCCCTGACGACGTCGAGTTCCTCGAAGCCGTCGCGCGGCTCTTGTCCGAGCGGCTCTAGGACGCGGGACATAACCCAATTCCTCCTCGGAATTGGGATTGTGTCCCAAGTCTCGACTCGAGGTCTCGGATCGTGTCCCGTTCTGACCCGGTTATTGAGATTCGCGCAAACAACGGACCGCCTGCGTCACCCTCACCTTTCCCTCTCCCTTAAGGGGGAGGGAATAGAAGGGAGGGGGCGAAGTGCTGCTTTGCTTGTGCGGAGGTCAGTTGCGCGGCAGGTATTGCGCCTCGATGTAGGGGATGAGTCCTGCCGGTGCGGCGCGGGCGACGGAACCGTCCTTGCGCAGGGCGAGCCGTACTGAGGCGATTTCCGCTTTCATACTCGGCCACCACGCCGCCTCGACTCTGATGACGCACGAGTCGAGGTCGACGCGCTTCCCTTCAACATCCTTCAGGTCCCAGGTATAGACGTGCTGGCCGATATCGATGCTGGCTCCGGTTACGGCGTCACAACCGCGGTACTCTGAAGACAGGGCCCAGTGCGGCAGGTCAACCTGCACGGCCTTGGCGTGGCCGCTGAACCCCGAGACGTAGAGCGTCTTCACGAACTTGCCTTTGCTGTCCTCCACCCAGACCGCGGTCTGGGGCGCGAGCTCGTCCTGGAAGGCGAGCACGAAGCTCACCGCCACAACCGGTTTCTCGTGCTTGGCCGGGTCGAACTGTGCCAGCGGCGGACGCATCGCTTCGAGCACCTGTTGCGCCGCGTCGCTCTTGGCGTACTTGGATGCGACTTTGGTCCAGTAGCTTGTGCCCTTGCGCCGGTACCCGACTCCCAGCAGGTACAAAGCCTCGGCACGGGTCGAGTCATCGACATCCGCGGCGGCGACGGTCTCAAGGTCCTTGATTCCGTCGTCGAGCCGGCCGACAAAGAACGGCGTGTGGACACCCACCGCACCGCGATGGAGGAGTAGTTGCATGTCCTGGGGCGACAACCTGACCATGCGGTCCAGCACGCGCCAGTACTCAAAGGCAAGCTGGGTGCGCAGGTCCGTGTTCAGAGCGATGCGTTCGTCGTAGCCGGTGCTCACCAGGTGATCGATGGCCTGGGCCAGCAGCCTGAACGCTTCGAGGTCGGTTGAGTCGAGCTGCGTCAGCTTGCGCAGAGCATCCGCGGCCAGCGTGTAGTCGGCGCTGTCCAGACTGCGGCGAGCGAGTTCCCGCAGCGCGGCTGGATTGTCGGGAAGCTCGGGTCGGGGTCTTGTTGTGTTTTGTGCGCCGAGGGCGGACAACTTGGCCTCGGCCTGCGTGATTAAGGCCGTGTCCTTGGTGAGTTCGACGACCCTCTGCCACGCCTGTCTGGCCTTGTCGAGCTGGCTCTGCTTCTGATAGCCGGTGCCGAGCAGAGCCCAGGCCGTAACCAGCCGGGCGTCAACATCGGGCTTGGTATTCTTGCCCGGGTGCTTGAGTACGAATTCGAGATCCCTGACGCCGGCGCCGAGTTTGCCGAAGAAGTCAGGCACCTGCACGCTCAGCATCCCGCGGAAGAACCTGGCGTCGGAGTCGAGCGAATCCAGCGCGACGGCCTGGTCGAGGTGCGTGAATGCCTGGCGGATAAACTCACCGGCCTCCGCGAAATTGTGGGTCTGGCCGGCCTGCATGCCGAGGTACAGCCCCAGGTACGCGTGTACCTTGGCCCGATTCGGGTGTTCCTTGGCCGCTTTCTCAAGGACCGCAACCGCCTTGGTGAGTTCCCCTGCTTTCTGGAGCTTCACGGCTTCGGCGACGTCCTTGTCGACAGCCGCGGTTTGAGCGCAGGCGAACACCAGGACCACGACCAGCGCTAGTTTCCCGAGTAGTCTCACGGTAACCTCCTTGAAGACGAACACCGACAAAGACCGCCTATGCGCTTCCGCCCGGACGGCGCGGGACATGACCGCGCTGTCGGACAGGGGCCGTTGAGGCCAATGACGAATCAATGACGAAGCCCGAGTGCCGGTCGGACATTGTCTGTCATTCGGGCTTCAATCGGTATTCGTGCTTCGAGCTTCGTGTTTGTCCCGTCCTACTTCTCCGCCTTCTTGTACCCGTCCGGGATTTCGAACTCCGTCTCCGGAACCGCATCGAGTGAGACCGACTTGATTTCCTGGTACGAAGAGTAAATCACGCTCTCGTCCTTGGGCTTGTCCGGGGTTATGCTCTTGGCGACCTCCTGGCGAATCAGACCGCGCAGGCTCCGGGGTGCCGGTTCTGGTTCGGGCTCAGGCTTCTTCGCAGCGGCTGAGTCGTCCTGCACCTGCCACTTCACCTCGGTGACAATCGAGTATCCCTCAACCTTGGCGAGTTCCCTGCCGACCTGTTCCAGCTTCCCGGCGGTTTCCTTTGGGTCGAGCCCGTACATCGACGTCAACATGCCGGCTCCGAGCCGGTCGACCTCCTGCGGCGGGATCCCCAGGCCCAGTTTCTCAGCGTAGCCACGGTTGAATGCGTCCTCGGTCTTGCGGGCCTGTTTCAGCTTGTCGGTAAGCGGGGTGTTCCAGAGGTCAGTTGTCATCACCTGGGTGACCGTGCCCTTGGATGCCGTGTCCTCGAGCACGACCTCCCACGTGACCAGATATTCCACGCAGGGGAAACCGTTTATCTCCTTTGCAGCGCCGGTCTTGTTTACCTTCAGCTCCGCCTTGACGATCTTGTAGGGCTTTCCCTGGTCAGGGCCGCTCTGCCTTCTCTCCGACTTGACCTCGGTCTGGGAAGGCATGGCCAGGGGACGTTCGGTGTAGGTCTTCTTCGGCGGGTTGAGGTCCCAGACCAGGTCCTTGTCCAGCCGCGTGACTTCGACACTGGTCTGCGGCTTGCCGACGATCATGCCGCCGACACCGCCGACAACACTGGATGTCTGGTTCTCCGTCCGCTTCTCGCCCTGATAGGCGGTAACGGACACGACTTCGGTAGTCCCGAGACCCGTCAACATGGACGCGCGGGTAGAAGACTCGATCTTCAGGTCGGCAATAGCCAGGCTGGCTGCCAACGTAGTGAGCACCAGCAGAGCCGCAGAAAGTGACTTCATGTATTCTCCTTTGGCCCGATTATAGACCGCCAGCCGACGCAGTCAACAGAACGGCGTGAAACCGGCGCCGGGCCGGGCGAGTCCAATACCATGGTGCCGGTTGGGCGGTTGTGCAGTTCCTTCGAAACCCTGGACGGGGCCGTTGCGGACTCTACAATCGGGACAGCAATGGACATGGCAACTCGGTGGGCAATTGGGGAAGCTATTCTCCAAGCAATCGGGACAGCGACGGTCAGAGCTACGGGGAGAGCAATGAGGACGGCAATCGGTAGAACGACTCAGGCCGCAACGGTCAGAGCGACCGGTAGAGCAACGGGTAGAGCGATGGGTGGAGTAACGGGGACAACGATTCTACCCGCAACCGGGACAGCAACCGGGGAAGCGATTCGGAAAGCAATCGGGACAGCTATTCACCAGACAACTCGCAGAGCAATTGGGACAGCAATCTACCCAGCAACCCCACCAGTGGGGTTCTGAGTCAGCCACTCAACACCTAACACCCTAAGCGGCCGATAGATAGGCTTGAAAACCCGTCTGGCCGCGTGTATCCTTTGTTGGATACAGACCTAAGCCGAGGCTAAGATGAGATACACAAAGACCACGTTCGTTTTCACCCCCGAATTCGGGGCGCGGCTGCGGCAGTTGCGCACGCGGCGAAGCCTGTCCCTACGGGACCTGGCTTCGCTGATGGACCGGCACCAACCCGGGTCGTTCAACCTGCTGGCCAAACTGGAAAGGGGAGAACTGAAGCACCCATCCATCAACCTGATTGTGGATTACCTGCGGGCGTGCGGAGCGGGCTTCGAGGACCTGCTTGACCTGCTGAAGCCGCACACCTCGCAGCCCCCGGTGCTGAAGCAAAAGGGCGACGCCGCGGTCGCGGAACTCCTGAAGAGCCTGCCCAAGGCTGAGCAGCGGGCGATGCTGAGATGGGAGAAGGCGACTACTGAGAAGCGGGAGGAGAAAACCGCGGTACAGCCGGAGAAGAAGAAGCCGCGCGCAGAGACCGTCCAGCAGCGGGTGTTTCGCGTCGTCTGGTCCTTCATCCACGCGAACTGGAACGAGGTCTTCGAGCAGAAGCTGTACGAAGCGATGCTCAAGCTCAGAAACGAGGTGCCGCGGAGCGAGCGGAAGCACGCCTGTAGCTACGGTCGCCGGTTCTTCGGAATCCTCACTCGTTACTACCGGCACGAGGCGCGTCGGAAGAGCGCGCTGGAACGGGTCGAGCGCAGCGCGAAGCAGCACGGCTTCTCCGACCGGGTCGTGGCCATACTCCGGGATGCGGCAGACCGGGCCCAGCGTGAGCTGCTCGTATCGGGACGGCTCGACTGGGCCCCGACCCAGGAGGAGATTGTCAAGAATCGGGGTCACGCGCCCAAGGTTGAGAAAGCCGAGACGCGGCTGGAGATGGACGAACTCACGCCGGCAGTGGACCACAACAAGGCCCTGAGCCTCATTCGGTCGATGGCCGTGCAGACGGTCGCCGCGCGTCTGGACGAGCTGAGGCTTGCCCATCACCAGGGCAAGGAGTATTACTACTATTGGATTGACCGGCTGATTCCGATTGCGGACGAGCACGGGACCGACTCGCCGGAGTGGAGAGCCGAAGTCGAAGCCACGGTGCCGAAGCTGCACGACCCGAAGGTGGCGCGTGAGGTGGCGGTGATGATTGCGGATATCTTCAACCGCTGGAAGGTCAAGCTCCCGCCGAAGCCGGACGGCGCGCTGCGACGTAGCTCTTGACAAGGGGAGCGCGAAAGTTATTATCGGGCGCAGTCGAAGGAAACATGATGGCCGTAACTGACCGATGTCAGAGCGCGCCAAACGCGAGGGGGATTCCTGCGCCGTTTTGGGCGCACCCGACTGAGACCGAATCCAAACAACATACAACCTGGAGGACAAGATGAGACGAACGAGATGGCTGCTCGCGGCCGTGCTCTTGGCGACGGCGTTGGCCTTCGCAGAAGGCACTGGTCGGGAGTCCGACTACTCCAAGGGTCGCTGTGAGGAATCGAGGAGGCGGCTCCCGGAATACATTGAGTGGTTACACAGCAAGAACCCGCCGGTTTTTCCAGAGTTCATCGTGCTCTGGATATCATACTCAGACGACCCAAGGGCCGTCCAGCCGATGATTGAAGTCCTATCCGACACTACGTCTTTCGTATCTCGAGGATTCGCCCCTTACGTGACCGCCGCCGACTTCCTTGGCAAGATGGGCGACAAGAGGGCGATTCCGGTCCTGACCAGGAATCTCTCGTTGACGCGGAGATTCGAGAGCTCCGTATGGAACGACCAAGTCCACATAGAATGCGCAGCAGCGTTGTTCAGGCTCGGGCAGCTACAGAAGGCGCTACCGGTGTTCAGGTCGGTCCTGGCTATGGGCGACAGAGACCTAGACATCATTCCATCGAATGCATTCCGCGTTGTCGGTACTCCGCTCGACTCGTACCGAGGACGGGCTGGCGCTCTCGACACCATCTACGGCTACCTTCGTGAAGCTGCCACATCCGGTAATGCTGAACTACGCGCAGGTGCAGCGCTGCAACTTGTCGACGTCGACACGGATCTAGCATTCAGAGTTGCCACTGACGTGCTCAATCTCAGGACGCCAGAGAGAGTACAAGATCCCAAAGGGTGGTACTACATCCTGGGAGCCCGCCGTGCGGCGGTGCTGGTGTTGGGAGCCATCGGCGACGCACGCGCGAAGCTCGCGCTGAAGGCTCTCCTGACGGACTCGGAAAAGAGCGTAAGAGTAGCAGCCGACCACGCGCTGTCCGAGCTATCAAGGAGCGGAAAGTGAGTCGCGAGTCTGCCGCGACCTCCACTTGTCGTCGAGGGGGCATTGCCCTATTGTTACTCGTCGGGTTGTTGCCGGCGATGCCCTACGACCGGGCCGCCTTCGTCAGCCAGGCTGATGAGCACTGGAACAACAGTGACCCGGCGAAGATCGACACCCCTCGCTTCCAGTACTACGAATGCCAGAACTGCGCCGAGTTCGGATCTCAGTGCGCCTACGAGGGAGGAGTTCCCTTCCTCAGGAAGAGCGAGGATTTCATCGGGAAGTGGAACAACCAACCTCACTACGGTGTCCGCGACGACAAACCGCATCCTCCGCTTATCCACAACGTGGGTGCTCTGCGCGACTACCTTGAGAGTTTTGGGGGCCAGCACGAAATCCGCGACGGCGGGAATGACGTTCCCAGTTGGATCGAGCCGGGCGACTTTGGGTTTCTCTACCCCAATGTTGGCGAGCAGACCCCGTATCATACTGTGCCTATCATCTTACCATTCACAGACGGTGATGGGCACCGTGATGCCGACTTCGCGACCAACTGCGATCCTCACCACAGCAAGCTGGGGCCTGACAAAAGGACATTCCGCCAGAAATATGGCGAGCGTAAGGTTGAATGGGTGCATGTACCAAGCATCCTAAGATACTGCATGCAGCCGAAGCAACTAAACAACATCGACAGCACGTTCAAAGACAAGATGGACGTCTTCTTCAAGTACAAATGTTGCTGGCACGAGCAGTCAGGGGCGCCTTGGATAGAGAACCCGTCTTTCTATGCATGCTTGGGCTGGGAGGAGGCGAGAGGGTTGACATGGGATACCATGAAAAGCCCCAGGTTCAACCTAGCCGGCTGCACGGACGTTCAACTGCGGCAGTGGTCGTGGTCGACCCTGCAGACCGGCACCAACACCATCGAGATTCGGGGTTCGACCGACGACGGCGCTACCTGGCCCCACCTGATAGCTGCCGGGAGTGATCCTGCGCAGGCGATTGTACTCCCTTGGGCGGCAAACAGGGAGAGCGTGCGCGTTGCGTGGATCTACGTGGGCCATGTGCAGAAAGGCAGATATTGGTGTGTGGATGACATCGAGATACAGGCTCGACCTTCTTTGTTCTACGACCTGAGTGTGACTGAAGTCCGTTGGCCAAGGGGGAAGATCACGCAGGGCAGGACAATTGTGCCAAAGGTATGGGTCTGGAATTCAGGAAGCAAGCAAGATAGCGGCTGGGTCAAGTTTCGCATGTATGACTACTACAAGGATTCGGTCTACGTGCGACTTTGGCCATACCAGGACTCGCTGGTGGCGTTCAGCGGATGGGTGGCCACGCCTGGTCCGCACTTTGCGGAGTGCTTCGTGGAGGCTGCGCTAGACGAACAACGCCATAACGATACGGCAACGATGAGCTTCAGCGTCGTGGCAGACCAGTGGGATACAATGTTCCCGGTCTATGGCGGGTTTGGCATGCGACCTGGTGCCTGCATTACCACAACACATCCGGACACTCTCTATTGCTCTCCCGGCAGGTATTGCTTCTTCGCAGACTATATTGTCTCGCAGAATCTGTGGAAGACCCGTGCGCCTACCATCAAGAACTTCGCCCAAGGGGCTGGGCTCACATACCCGCCGCACTCAAACCTCATTTTTGCCGTCAGGGGAAGCGGCAAGGAGTTCTATCGTTACAACAAACTCTACAACTTCTGGGAGCGGCTCCACAACACCAAGTGGGGCGTAGGCAGCAACGGGACCTTGGCCTGGGGAGGAGGAGAACGCATCTACCTCCTCCGTGGCAAAGGGTACAAGGGCTTCGCCCGGTACTACACAACCGGGGACTACTGGGAAGACCGGGCAAATACTCCCGATGGAACCGACGACGGCGCAAGTCTGGTCTGGACTGGCGGTGACTCCCTGTTCGCGCTTCGAGGCGGCGGGGGACGGGAGTTCTACCTGTACCGGATTTCCACGAATACCTGGACTACTCTTTCCGCCCAAACTCCGGCACCTGTGGGAGATGGTGGTGCATTGGCCTACGACCCGCTGACCAACAAGATATACGCATTCTTCGGAGGCAATATGGACTGCCCCCGATTTGCTGGACAGTTTCTTAGGCGGCATTTGCTAGCTCTTC
>CAZVCQ010000026.1:0-14448 GCA_964626085.1 uncultured bacterium | reverse complement strand
CTTACCTCCAATCGGTAAGCTACTATATCGTATTATTTGAGGAATGCAACACTAGTACCTTCGCCATGTCGTCCCGCATCCGGAGCTTCTCAGTCGAGCCGCTTCCATGTAGGTCCATGTACTCGATCATGGCAGGAAGCGCTTTCACAAACCGGGCGACGTCCGTCTCGGTCAGTGGCGCGAATGCCTCGCGGGGCACGTCGGCCACTGACTTCGGCGCGGACCTCCTCCCGCAGGCAAGACACAGCAGCGTGACCGCAACAGCGGCTAGCGTGAATGATTTGGTCACTTGGCGTCCCCTTTCCTGCTCTTCTCATAGCTCTCGATCTTCTGGATTGCCTGTCGCATCTCTTCTGCCAGCTCTTCGGCTGAGCCTGCCGTTTGAGCACGGTCGGCCCGGCGCAGCAGGATGGCTGCCGTGTCCAACAGCAACACCGCTGAACGCAGGCCAGGCAGATCTCTGGTATCTACTGCCTGATTGGCGTGAAGCTGGGCCTGGTGGTAGAGAATAAGCCCCTCGTTAAACACCAAGCCATGCTCTTGAGCCTGGCTTCGAGCCCGCTGGAACAAGCTGTCAGCTCGTTTCTCGTACTTGGGGTCGCGGAAGTAGGCCACGGCCCTGTCAGTCAACACGGACACCGCCTGATTGTACTTACCGCTGTCCAAGAGTATTCGATACGCGCTATCGTAGCACGCAGCCGTAGACTCAAGGTCCGCCTCATGATTGTACTCACGGAAATCGTAGGCCCGGTCCGAGTAGACTGTACCCATGTTCTGAAAGGCAGCCGCCATCCGGATTCCGAGCTGGTGCTGCCGGGCCAGTTCCAGTGCGAACCGGAAGAAGTACATTGCCGAGTCGTATTCTTTCAGGTCCCGCAGCTTGCATCCGCGCAGGTTCAGGTTCTTGACGTCGAAGCTGGAATGGTCAATGGGTGCGTGACTGGTCTTCTTGGGGAGATTGTCGGCTGTAACCCGCGGCTCCCTGCCGCAGAAGACAACCAGCAGTCCGCCTAGGACCGCGACCAGCGCGATATTCGAGCGGTTCATCGGGACCTCCCTTCAACGCCGAAGTGACTGCCAACCGACATCGTGGAAGTATGCCGAAAGGAAGTGTTCTGTCAAGCCAAGGTCGAGATGCGGATTGCCGAGGTAGCGACGCGGCGTAGATACCCACGGGCAGAGCCCGTGGTACTCCCGAAGTATGAGCCTTGTTCGACGCCCCTCGGGCGAGAGGAGCATCCACCCACTGGCGAAGCCCGTGGAACCCTGCCCGTCGGGTTCGCTGGAATCGCCCGCCTCAATATCCCGGTCAAGACGCCGGTCGAAGCTCACGCCCAAACTCCGGCCATCGCTACGCGCGGCACTTGAGTCAGGGCTTCGCGCACCGTTGCTGAACTGGCGGCGCGGAAAGGCCCTTCCGTCAGGACTCACATCAGCATCGTCATCCGCACGTGCAGCGCTGCAGTCACCGGAACTTGGCGCGTTATTCGACTCAGAGCCCTACGCAGAACGCGGCGCAGAACGCCAGACAGGAATCGAACCATCACAGCCGACGGCATTCGGCAATTCGTTCCACGGATCAATCCGCAAATCACTCTGCAAGTCATTCCCGGACTCAATTCACGAGTGATTCGCCGACTGAACCCCAGAGTGAACCCGCAAACGACTCAAGGATTCACTCCACCAGTCACTCGGCGACTGAGTCTCAGGTTCATCCCGCAATTCGGTCCCAGATTCAGTTACTAAGTCACTCCACGACTGACTCTTAGATTCACTTCGGGAGTCACTCTTCGATTCACCGCAGGATTCACTCTGGGAACCACTCTGGGGACGACTCCCCCAACGGTTCCCCGACTGAACCCCAGAGTGCCAACTCCAGCGACCCGACGCGCGCATTGGCGTCTGGCTTGCTACGCATATTGCTGAGAAACAAGATGTTATACAACTCAGCCGCTTGTTGATGGCGCGAGCTATTGAATGGGTCATAGCGCGGGCGGATACGTCATGTAGTCAGCATGTCTTGCAGCCTTGAAATGGCTGACCGACCGAGCAGGTCAGGTCGTGAAGGCGGCTGCAATCTGGCGGGCTAGCCGACCGGCGTCATCAGGCAATTGTGCCGCGCAGTGCTGGCTGGAGAAGTGAGCCGCTCGCGGCCCCGGCGCTGAAGTCCTGGCCACGGCTCACGCTCGGGTTTTCTGCGTCGGCGAGCCGCCGGCGTAGCGGCGGGGCCTGACCAGCCGCGCCACCGTGCCCATCCCCGCCCGCGTGTCTGGAATCGCTTGGGGTGTCACCGCGATTAGGCGGAATCCCGCAAGCAGAATAGAGAGCGGCCCGCAGCCCCCAGCGACTAATCCAGCTTCACCAACTTCTTCGTCGCCGTACACTCACCGGAAACCAGACAACAGAAATAGGTGCCCGTTGGCAGTCGCTCGCCTGCATCATCTTTGCCGTCCCATACCACCTTGTGCGGGCCGGAGCCGCGCCTGCCCCATGCCAACTCTCTGACTTCCTGACCGGTTCGATTGCAGACGCTTAGTCTCACCGGGGCGGCTCGTGACAGGTCGTAGTTCACTTCCACGCCCTCTCTGAAGGGATTGGGCGAGACGTCACGCAGGACGAAGTCCTGAGATGGTTCCACGGGATGTGCCTCTTCGATCCCCACGCCTGACGAGTACCACACGTCCCCCAGCGCGTCACCGTTTACCCCGCCGATGACCCAGAGTTGGCTGTTGAAGTATGCTGATGTGTGAGCAGCTCTCGGCATCCATGCTGCGGAGCCAGTCGCTTCAGTCCAAGTCGCGCCATTCGTGACCCAGACATCGCTCCGAAATCCCCCATCGTCTCCGCCGAATAGCCACATTCTTATGCGGTAGCTATCATAGACCGCCGAGTGCCCGTATCTCGCAGTCCATCCGGGTTGGCCTGTCGCGAGAGTCCAGTTAACCCCGTCCACTGACTTCCAGACGTCACTGAACAACTGTCCATTGTGGTCGGCGCGCCCACCCAACACCCAGATCTTGTCCGTATAGACGACCGCCGCCGGAACGCTCCGGGGTGACCAATCAGCGCTCGCAGTGGCCTGCGTCCAATTGGCACCGTCTGCCGAGTACCAGACATCGTTTCTCGAATAGCCGCTTCCATCGCTACCGCCCAGCACCCAAATCTTGTTGTCGAAGACCACAGCAGCATGGCAGAACCTTGGTCCCCACCCGGCCGACGTTGTCGCCTGGGTCCAGTTCGCGCCGTCTGTGGAGTACCAGACATCGCTCTGGCCGCCCTCGACGGCGTATCCCCCGAGCACCCAAATCTTGTCGTTGAACACCACTGACGCGAGACCGTCTCTGGGTGCCCACGGGGCCGACGCAGTGGCGGGATACCAGTCAGCGCCGTTCAGCGTATGCCAAACATCGTTGAAGAACCTTCCGTCGTGCTGCCCGCCCATTAGCCATATCCGATTGTTGTACACGACCGAGGTATGCAAGTACCGACCATCCCATGCTGCCGAAGCAGTAGCTCTCGTCCATGTCATCTGAGCAGTTGCGGCAGAAAAGAGCAGGACGCTCAGGGGCAGAGCACGAAAGACCATTGCGGACCGTTTCACGATTCCCTCCTTACCTTTTACCTTTCGCGCCAAGGGCGCTTCTATTGGCAACGCTAGTACCCGATGACGGAAACTATGTCGCTGGAGCGACCGGCTACGTAGACACGACTGCCGTCGGCGAGTGCCGCGACACCGATCGGACAGCCGTCAACATGGATAGTGTTCAGTACCGTGTAGTCGGCGGTGCGGACGACCGCGATGGCATCGCCGTACAGCGTTACATACGCGTACTCCCCGCCGGGCAGCACCGTGATGTCGTGCGGGCCAGTCCCAACGGCAATGGACCGAACGATCACGTTATCCGACGTACGAATGACTGAGACATTGCCCCCACCGTCATTCGTTGCATAGACATACTGGCCATTGGGCAGCGCGACAACGTCCATGCAGTAGCTGCCTGATAAGATGGTGGCAACCACGGTGTTGTCGGATGTCCTGATTACGGATACCGTGCTGTCGGTATAGTAATCTGCGACATAGGCATAGCTTCCGTTGGGAAGTACAGCAACTCCTCTGCCGTGTCCGACAGGTATAGAAGCCACAACCGTGTTATCCGAGGTGCGGATTACGGATACCGTACAACCACCTTCATTCGTGACGTACAAAAAGGCCCCGCTTGGATGCACTGCTATGTCAGCCGGACCCGACCCCACCGGAATTGCGTCTACTACATTGTTATCTGAAGTCCGGATGACGGAGACGGTGTTGTCGCCGTTGTTCGCCACGTACAGGTATGACCCGCTTGGAGCAATCGCGATGCCACGAGGGTTGGCGCCGACTGGAATCGTCGCCACGACGGCGTTGTCCAGCACCCGTATGACGGAGACATCGTTGCTGTACTGGTTAGACGCGTATACATAGGACAGATTCGGATGCGCTACCACACCCCACGGACCGTCCCCAACGGCCACGGTCTGTATCACGCGGTTTGGGTAGTCGCTTGCACCACCGGAGATCGTGACATCATGCCCAACGGACCAACCGGAGGTCGCACCGCTGACGTCCCTTGCCTGGGCCCGGATAGAGTAGGTGCCGGCAGCGGACCACGCATTCGGCAAGGTCACCAAGTTGCCGCTTGAAACGTAGCTGCTCCAGGCGGACGTATCGCCGTCGCCCCAGGAAAACCGTATGGCGACATTGTCGCCGTCAGGATCGGTAGTCGATGATGAGAACTGGTAACTGACACCCACTTGCCCGCTGTCCGGGCCAGACGGCGTCGAAGGCGTGTTGGGCGATTGATTCGACCCGCCTGCCGGTGTCACCGTGAGGTTCACACTGGCGCTGGCGCTTGCGCCTTGGTCATCCTTTGCCTCGACAGAGATCGTGTACCGCTGTGTGTCAGTTACCGTCGGAGCGGTCCAGGCTACCGATGCTCCGGACGCCGTATTGAACGAGCCGCCAGTGGCGCTCCACGCATACGTGACGGCATCACCGTCTGGGTCAGTCGCAGATGCCGACAGAGCAACTGTGCCCATGCTCGGGACTTGGCTGGCAGACGGCGTGATTGTTGGCGTCGCTGGAGGGTTGTTGGACTTTATACATCCAGACAACGCCGCCAACGCGGTGAGGAAGACACAGACTAGGGCGCTCCTTATCATACGTTCCTTTCTCGCGACCTGCGATTCATAGCTCCTCTGTCACGGTCGTGTTCCACATGCCATCCGGCTGCGAGCATGAGGGGTCAGTGCCCAACTACCGATACCGTGCCGTCGTCACTATTCACCACGTACACGTAGCCGCCGCCGGGAAGGTGGCAAACGCCGTAGGGAAGGCCTCCGACCGGAACGGTTGCGAGGACCACGTTGTCAGAAGTGCGTATAACTGAGACGCTCTTCCCTGTGTAGTTCGTCACGTACACGAAGCTGCCATTGGGCAGGCAGGCGACGCACGCCGGGGACGGTCCCACAGGGATGGTCGCCACGACCGCGTTGTCCGATGTGCGGATTACTGAGACACTGTACGTGCCCTGTGAAGTAGTCACGTAGACGAAGTTGCCGTCGGGAAGGCTGGCGACGCCATCTGGGCAGCTTCCTACGGGAACAGTCGCGACGATCGTGTTATCCGCCGTGCGGATGACCGAGACTCTGTCGCTGCCGCCATTTGTCACATAGACGAAGTTGCCGTTGGGTAGGCTGGCAACGCCAAGGGGCCCCTGTCCTACCGGAACGGTGGCGACGACCACGTTGTCTGAAGTGCGGATGACTGAAACGTCATTGCCTGTGTAGTTCGTCACGTACACGAAGTTGCCGTTGGGCAGGCTGGCAACGCCTGCCGGGCCCGGCCCGACAGGGACGGCAGCAACAACGGAGTTGTCTGAAGTGCGGATGACCGAGACATTGTCGCTGCCCATGTTCGTTACATAGACGAAGTTGCCGTTGGGCAGACTGGCGATTCCACGGGGGAAGTCGCCGACCGAAACGGTCGCAATGACAGTGTTGTCAGAGATACGGATGACCGACAAGTTGTCGCTGGCCGAGTTGGTCACATAGGCGAAGTTGCCGTTGGGCATGCAGGCGACACCAATGGGGCCGGCTCCGACCGGAATAGTGGTGACCACCCGGTGGGGGAACTCGCCCGTCCCTGCCTGCGGCGTGACGGCTATGTTCGCGCTGTTGCCGGCGCTCGCGCCTCGGTCGTCTGTAGCCTCGACGGCGATGGTATACTGCAGCGTCTCAGTGACCGTCGGCGCCGTCCATACGACTGCGGGCCCAGAGGCTGTATTGAACGCACCCCCGGTTGCTGTCCACGTATACGTTACGGGGTCGCCGTCTGGGTCAGTCGCTGATGAGGACAGACTCACTGTGCCCCCGCTCTCTACATTGGTCGTTGACGGCGTAATTGCTGGTGTCGTTGGCGGGTTGTTGGGCTTCGTGCAGCCAGACAACGCTGCCAGTGCAGCGAGGACGAGAAGTACCATCGGCGGTCTGGTCATACACTCCTTTCCCCGGGCTGCGGCTCGTACGTTTCCAGTCGCCGCGTCGAAGGGACGCGCACGTCTAGATTCGGTGCCTCGACTCGGCGGCGCTCCACGCTCAGTCATTCTGTCCACTCAGTACTGCCACAGCTCGAACTCGTAGACGTTAGTCTTCCACAGGTGGCTGCCCGGAGCCGTGCTCGCGGTCACGGTCAATCTCACGTGTCGGACCTGCACCGGGCTGGGCAGCGTGATGAATCTACCGGTGTGGGGCGAGAAGGTCGAGGGCACAAGCGTTGACCAGCTGACTCCGTCCGTTGACCCTTCAACCGTGTATGTGAGGTCATGGTAGGACTCGTGCACAACGACCGTCCTTACCGCTTGGACCGAAGGCAGCGTCACGGTGAGCCAGGCGGGCAGCGTACCCGTGGCCCAAAAGGTCCTGCCCTGCTCCACGTTCGCCGCGCCGTCGATTGCCTGGTCCGGCCTAGCCGCGTACCCTCCGTAGCTGGTATAACCGGACGCGGTGGCAGTCGCTCCATTGCTCTCCAGGGCGAGATTGGTTCCTTGAGAGAATTTCTGCTCGAGGTTTGCAGTCACCGCGGCGGTCTGCCCGGAAGTCACCGTAGGGAGGTCGATTTCGATGGCGTGCCACTCATAGTAACCGTCCTTCGAAAGCGTGATGCAGTATTCGCCGGACCCCAAGTTGGTGAAGGTGTGAGGTGTCGTGTACTCGTACTGCGATATGCTACCATTCTGGTTCCAAAGTGAGATCTTGGCACCTGACGGATTGGACTGGACGAGCAGGGCGCCCTGGTTTAGACCGGTCAGGTTGCAGCTCGTAAGCAAGAATAGCGCCGCGCATACGAGCACTGCCCGGCCTGCGTTCCATATCCGCACTGAGTCAAATGCTCTTTTCATTCGTCTCCCTTCTCGGGCCAACCTACTTCAACGGAGTACTGCGAGCTTTTGCACTCGCCGGTGTCCTTTCGCCTCCATTTGAAGAACGTACACCCCCGCCGCGAGTCTCGGTAGATCGAGAGTTGCGGTCCCCTGGACGTCGACGTCGAGCTTCCGTGAAAGCGTTGTCCTGCCCAGCGCATCGTGAACGCGTACCTGCACTGACATGACTTCGGGCCAACCGCAGTTGAGCGCGAGGCGACGCCTGTGTGTCGGGCTTACCAGAACCGGGAAGCATGCCTTTGAGCCCGACCCCGGTTGCTCTTCCATCCCGATGACCGGGTTGTGCCTCGCGTACACATCGGAATTGCCGTTGCGCGTGTCTCGCCACGCGAGAAAACGGGAGATGCCCAGCACATCGTCCGACAACACCGGGCTGTACTCGCTATTGGGCAGATTCGTGAGCTGAACTGGCGCCGCGACGTAACCCTCAGCGGATACCGCCCTTCCCCACAAGTCGCCGCCGCTGGACCAGACAACCGTGAAGTTGCTGCCGTTTCGTGATAGGCAGTGGCCCACATCAGACGTCGTGTCGATCAGGAACTCACCTCCTATCAACGAACCGGATGGAGAAACAAACTGCCCGTAGATGTCACGACGACCATCGCGGTTGTCGTGCCACGTCACAAGGAACCGTAGGCCGTTCGTAGCCACCTGCGGGAACATATGGAGGTCCGGTCCGCCGGCGACTATCGGTATCTCACTCCCTAGCAGCTGGCCATCCGATGAAACCAACTGTCCGTAGATATCCTGCTCGCTGCTGCCGCGCCGAGCGTCCCGCCACACCACGAGGTAGACACCACCCCAGGCGACCTGTGGCGTAGACTGCCCGCCAGTCATTGTGCTGATTGGGAACTCTGATCCAGGGACGCCTTCTACGGAAACCGTCCTCGCGTACAGGTCCTGCATGTTGTAGTCATACGTAACGAGGTAGTCGGTACCCGAGTAGGCGATGGCGGGTCGCCCGGGGTGGGTGCCCGAGGTAACCGTGAAGGTATCATGGAGGATGACGCCATCCTGGTAGACTCTTCTACCGCAGATTTTCCTCAGTGTTGCATCGCGCCAGACCACAAGGTAGTCATACTCGGCGAAGCAGGCCCTCGGCCCATCTTCGATGACATTGGCGCTCGACCCCGGCATGACGACTAGCTCATCCCCAATGAAGGATCCGTCGTACTCGAGGACACGACAGCGCACGTCCGGGTACATTCCACCCCTGTAGTCAGTCCAGACCACAAGGAACTCGGTTCCGGCAGAGGCAACTGCGGAGATCTTCTGGTCACCTGATGCCGTGCAGACTGCGATATCTTGGGCGTTCGCCGGCCCAAAGACTATCGCAGCACAGAGGCTAACAACGGCCACGGAGAACTTCATGTGACATCCTTTCTGCGTTATTCCGCAAGCAGGTATGATTGAGGTAGGTTAGAGTGAATCACCGGGCTATCGCTCCAGGTTCATTGTTGGCGTCCGCACGACGTAAAGACCATCTATGGTGTTTGTCACAAATGCCATCGATAGTCCGCTCGATGCGGCCGCACTAGTCGTGACATATGGGAAGTCGATTGACGCGAGTCTATGGCAGTCGCCCGGCGGACTCACATCAATTATCTCCAGACCCTTGTCCGTACCTACGAAGGCATGCGTGCCGAAGACGGACAAAGATATTGACCCGCTGGCTGGTGGGTTGGCCAATTCGAATTCGCCCAGTTCCGCGAACATCGGCAGGCTGTTCAGTATCTCCAGCTTCCGAGGTAGGCTGGCAAGCCATATCATGCCGTAGTCGGCGCACACCGCCATGGCGGAGCCATCGGTCGCATGGTACGCACCAACCTGTGGGTGGTCTGGGTCCGAGATCCCGATGCAGTATAGTCCCTGCCGGCCAGCCCCCCAGAGGTTTGTTGCGGCAAGCAGGTAGTCCCCGAGAACAGCCAGATCGAGCGGGAAGCCGATTCTCGAAGACGGAACAGTCGCCACGACCCTCGGCAGTGAGAGTATCGAGCAGTCAACAACGAACAGCCCCGAATCCGATCCGACGTACGCATGCCAGTCACCTACGTACGGATAGACCACAACGCAACTGGCTCCTTGCCCGGGCACGGCGACCGCACCCAGTTCGCGTGGACTTCGCGGATCCTCGATGTCGTACACCAAGAGCCCTGCCGTGCCTGCGGCGACAAACGCGTAGTGTTCCTTTACGTCGATATCGGAGCAAGTACCACCAATGTTGACATGAGCGACGACTGCGGCGTTCGACCCGTCGAAACCGGCATTGACCACGCGTAGGCCACTCTCACAGGCGAGCAACAGGTAGTCGTCGCCGTTGTACATAAACTGCGCTGAGGCATACGGAATGTCGCCGGACGTTCCGCATGTTGAAGCAACGTACGGACCGACATCGAACGACCGCGCTTCGCTCGAGCAGTCCGGCCGTCCGCTGGGATAGACGCGCCAGTCGTAGGCGCCCCTGGGCGGGGACATCCATGAGTAGCCAGTGCCCTGAACCGGAACGGACAGGACAGGGTCACTGAAATCCCCGGAAGTATCCACCTCCAGAATGCAGTCGTCAGCGGCATCAGATATCTGCCACTCGAAGTCGATGGACGGCGCGGTGCCGTACCAGAACCACGACGAGGAGGGCGGCGACGACAGGGTGGGCCTCGCGGGTGTCGGCGGCGCACACGCAAGGCCCGCAGCCAGCAATACAGCCGTGAGCAAGAACCTCGCGGCGCTGCTCACGGCGGACTTCACTCGACCAGACCCCTGACGACCGGAGTACCGCCGGCCATCTTGCTGCACAGGATTTTGTAGGTCGTGACGTCTGTATCCGTTCCGCCGTTTGAGTAGACAGTCACTGTGTTGCGAATCACGAGGTCGTTCGAGCCGGTGTTCAGACACGGCGAGGTCTGTGCGTGAACGACCTCGGTGGCGTTGGCGGCGATGGTGCTGTTTGACAGCGGAATGTCGAGCTCAGCTCCGTAATACCCAACGCCCCATCCCTCGATGCACTCCTCCTCGACGTGAATCCGGCTTATCGTAACCTTGCCTCCTTGGTTGGCTACCGAAACCTCCCAGTCGATGTAACCACCGGACTGCACTACCGCGGGCGAAACCTCGTTCTGTACTGATATCGGGCCCGGTTTCTTGAAGCAGTTGGTTCCCGCAAGAAGTACAGCCGTGACCAATAGCCATGCTGCCGCTCTCATCTTATCTCCTTCTGTCGTTCTACAGGCCGCACCGTGTCAGTCCTCCGGGATGCCGTGATCAAAGACATGGCGAGGTCTGCTCCCTGGGCTGCTACATCTGCTCCAGCTGAATGACGTATACACCGCTATTCACGCCGCGACCAGTGCTGCGCACGACGGCGTACCACCTGTCGACGCCGCTGCCATCGGCTGCCATCTGCAGTGATACCTGAATGTCGGCGGGTTTCAGATCGTTATATGCGCCGGTGATGAGGTCAACGATCATACCAGGCAGACCGCCCAATAGGCAGTTGCCAAAGAACACGGCCGAAAACACCTTGTCTATATGGACGGTCTCCTCTCTGTACCCAGGCATCGTCACAACAACATCGTACGCGCTGCCGCGCGAGAGCCTGCAGGTTGCCGGTGTAGTCCCTTCGAAAACGCGGCTGGCAACCGGGCTCTGATTGATGACGACTGTGGCCTGCATCGGCTCTGAGTTCACGGATACGGACTGACTGGTGCCGTTGATTATAGTCGCGCAGTGCATGCAGGCCATGGCTACGACCATCAGCGCAGCCAGGAGCGGACGATTGTGAAGCAAGTTGAGCTTCATTCATCCTCCTTGGATGTTTGGGTCATTAACGGATATTTCGAACCGCGGCGGTGCGCAAGTGAAGGTGGGTCCGATGCAGCGCCGTGTTCGAGCACATCAGTGTGCGACGCACTAGAAAGAGAAGCCTAGTCCCAATCCCCACATAATGAAGACGGATGGCCCGTTGAAGGTATACCAATCGGGGACAACACCGTACTTACGTATGAAGTAGTTGTACGTCGATGTCCTCTGGTCGGTGAACGCTCCCAGACCCAAGTTCATATCGAAGTTCAGACTCCGGTTGACTCTCAGCCGCAGAATTCCCGCAACTTCGCCACCCGGTCCGGCATCTTCGGCCAGTACTCCGCCCAATTCGAGGCCGAACTGGGTATGAGACTGACGGCCGGAGAAGTAGAGCTGCACCTTCCCAGTCGCCATGTTTGGCCAGAAGATTTGGGTTTCCCCGGTGTTCTGGTTGAGCACGATGAAGATCCGCTTCCCTGCGTCAACCTCAAAGCCTAGGTTGTCGACCGGCCTTAGATACCCATAGACGCCAAGCGCCCCGGCACCCTTTCCCAGACATACACCCAGGCCGGCGACGTCATCCGTGTAGTACTTGGTCCGCTTGGCCTCGCCAGCCCTCCCCTTCTGCGTGCCGTCGTTGTACCCTTCGGCCTTACCGTCGGGATAGCCGCGGTCGAGTTCCTTGCTGCCGTATCCCCCGGTAGTCTGTCGCTGCACTGGTTGTGGTTCCACTGAAGGCGTGCCGCCGCTGTAGTCTATCGACGCGATGTTGGACTTGTCGATGGTTAGAATCCCGTAGGAAGTCTTCACCTCAACGTTGACGTCAGTCTGCTTCGTGATTGTCCCTTTGATCTTCGAGCCGTCACGTAGGGTGATGGTCTCCGCAAGTGCCGACCCAGCCAGCAGCAGGACCGCCACGATCTGGACAATGATTCTGGAACTAGCTTTCTGCATGATAACTCCTAGCTATTGCTCGGGCTCATCCCTTCGTGCGCAAGTCACAGGCGCAGGAGCACCAGTTCCTCGAGGAGGCGCTCGATGTTCTTGCGAACCGCACCTTCGTTGGCCTTGTTGAGGCGTTGTGCCCCGACGAAAGCTTCTCCCACTGTCGCCGTGGAGGCCGATGACACGTCCTCTTCCCAGCGAAACCCCGCATCCACGAGCGAAGTCAACGTGTAGCGTACTCGCAGGCCAACCGTCATGTTGAACCCGAATGCCGGCTGTACTTGGTCGACGATGCGAGCGGAAAGCTGATACGTGGGCTGGCCAGACCTGGATTCAAAGACTTGATAGCCTGCGTTGAACAGCGCTTTGGTAAGGGCCTTTCTAAAACTCGCCCTGTCGATGCGGGACCCTTTCCACATCGGGTCGCTTTCCTCGCCGCCGTAGACGTCCAACACTCCGATAGGCTGCGCAGTCTTGGCGAACACGCGGCTCTCAGCACGTGGGACCATGTTCACGACCTGCGGAGTCATGACCGAAGGACAAGCCAGAAGCAGACAAGATAGTGCTGCAACGAGCCAGACGGCACCGCTTTTCCAGGCGCGGGGCCCATCGGGAATCAGCCGTGAAGCCGTGCGAGTTGACATACTCAACTGGTCCAGTAAGGACTGATGCATCTTCTAGCGCTCACTGGCGAGCACTCAGGTCGTCACTAACTTGAGGATGACGCTACGGCGACGACTACAATGACTATCCAAGCAAGCCAGCCTACCAAGGAACCGGTCAGCGCCGAACTCTTCCTCTCGGCTCTGCCCTTCTTGAAGCCGTCATCGTATCCAGCAGCTTTGCCAACACTGTAACCTTGGTCATAGTCGCCGCCAGAAACGACACTCGGCTGCTGCAGTTGCGGCTGCTGCTGTTGTTGTTGTTGCTGCTGTTGGATGATATTCATGATGGAAGGCTGTGCTGGTTGTGAAGAGCCTCCGCCGAAGTCAATAGACGTGATGTTGGACTTGTCGATGGTCAGGGTTCCGTAGGTGGTCCTAAGCTCGACGATGGTCTCATTCTGTTTGATGATGGTCCCAGTGATTTTCGAGCCATCACGGAGCGTTATTGTCTCTGCAACTGCAAAGGCAGTCAGAAACAGAAGGACTGCTGCGATTCGTGAGACGGTCCTTGAGGCAATGATCTTCATCTCTGGCTCCTATATCACTGCGGCGATTATCACGCCGATCGGACCAAGAAGGAAACCCAAGCAGAATCCGCCGCCCCAGCCGAGACCACCGCTCTTGCCAGCGGCGAGTCCCTCGGCGTAGCCAGCATCGTATCCGGACCGGTAACCGCGGTCGTAGTCGGCCGAGTACGCGCCGCCATAGCTACGCGCATCGCATACTTCGAGAAGGGCGTTGCCATCCGATATCCTGACCATCCCACGGGACAACACGCCTGCGGCAAGGCCATCCTCATGCCCCCTCTTCTTGCCCGCCTCAGAGGCGGCCTGGGCCGAGGCGTACTCGGTCTGACCAAGATTATCGTTGATGGGAACCGAACCGGTTGGCGGGGCCGCCACGGCCGCAGCCAGACACAGGCACAACAGACAGAGCACCGTAGTGCTTCGCATGATACCTCCCTTGCGGTCCTTGCCTGACGTGAACTGCTCGACTTGGGCAACCTCGGCCAGTGCCGGTGCGAGCACGTTTCATCTCGGCGGGGTACCTATGCGTTCTGCAAAGGATGCCGTTGCAGCATCCTCAATTCACCCAAGCATTGCGCCTAGGTGCCTCGCCTAGTCAACGGCGCGATTATACCCCCCCCCCCTTCTTTGTCAACAGTGGTTGCCCATCCTGCTCGACGGGAAGAGTACTGTCACCGGTGATTCCCGGTACACTTCTGCCAGATGGTATTCAGATGCTCGTCAAGGTACGCCATGATGAGAGCCTGCCGGGCCGACGCGCGGTCTTCTCTCCCAACCGCCACTGACAGCCTGCAGCTCACAGCCAACGGCTGGCGCGCCCTGCGGGCGCGAGTTTCCAGGTGCCAGTTCCCAGTTTGCAGTAACGGACACGGGCCTTGGCGTTCCTGGCGGTTCAGACGCCGCTACGCGTCGGTTTGCAGCCCCAGCGGCAAACCCGGAAGGACTGCACCTGAGCTTGCGGCTCATGGTTTTCGTTCCGTGTGACAACCGGCCCGATGATGCTATAATGAACCCATGACGCTGACGCGTGACGAA